>JAVXAG010000037.1:10413-15078 GCA_036660615.1 Anaerovoracaceae bacterium | reverse complement strand
GCTTACTTTTCAAAAAAGTTGTAAAGTGTCCTATAAAGTAACTGCGCATCAATTGGTTTTGCAAGATGTTGGTTCATTCCTGCTTTTTTTGATTTGATGACATCCTCATCAAATGCATTGGCAGACATGGCAATAATTGGGACTACCTTTGCCCATTTTCCTGGAAGACGTCTGATTTTCTTTGCACATTGAAGTCCATCCATAATAGGCATTCTAATATCCATTAGTACCGCATCGTAATTATGTTCAGGCCCATTGGCAAACATATTGAAACCTATCTGTCCATTTTCAGCTACATCAACTTGAGCGTTCTTGAACTCAAGCAATTTTGTTGCAACTATAATATTTAACTCATGATCCTCAACAAGTAAAATTTTCTTGCCTGAGAAATCATAATCCACCTCTTTTCCCTCATCCCATTGAGTTAGGCATATTTCAGCTTGACCTTCAGGAATTTCAAAAGGAATGTCCACTCGGAAAGTAGTACCTTTACCCAGAACACTCTCTACCATAATGTCCCCACCCATAAACTTTGCAAGGTTCCTAGAAATCGCCAAGCCTAAGCCACTTCCGCCATAATTACTATTTGTTCCGCTATGCTCTTGAGAAAATGGTTTAAAGATATTCGCTAAAAATGCCTTTCCAATACCTATTCCAGTATCACTTATTTCAAAATTAATATTTACTGTTTTTCCATCAGAAGCCCCTTGACTAATTTTCAGTTTGACAGTGCCACCTTTGGGCGTAAACTTTATTGCATTAGAAAGAATGTTTATCAGTATTTGTTGCAACCTGACACTATCACCCTTGTAACTATTTTGACGGCAACTGTATTCATCAACCACATAGTTGACACCTTTTATCTTTGCTTGACTCCCTATAATAGTATTGATTGCATCTAAAAAACTATTGCAATTAATAACCTCATTAGTGAGAACCACCTTTCCACTTTCAATTTTGGACATATCCAAAATATCATTGAGCAATTGTAATAAATAGTGAGAAGCATATTGGGATTTTTCAATACATTCCTTGACAAATTTATGGTCATCTATATTTTGAGATACCAACTGATCCATTCCCATAATCACATTCATAGGAGTTCTAATCTCGTGACTAATCGATGAAAGAAATTCGGATTTTGCTGCATTTGCATGCTCCGCCATTTTTACCGCTTGTACAAGCTCTTGATTTCTTTTTTCTTTTTCTTCCACTGCCGCAGTGATATCACTTCTTGTCATTAATATACTCTTTAATTGGCGATTAATATAACTGAAATGCAATTCCTTTTGTCTCACACTTCCGTCATCACTTGGTACTGAATAAAAAATGCTGTATGTTTCGTGAGCATCTAACTGTTCAACAATATTTTTTATCGTTAACTCCGGCGCTACCCTCTGATAATCTTCTTCACATATATTTCCCTTTAAGTATTCCTGAGTTTCTTCTTCAAAATGTTCTGTTTCGTGAGCATAGTCCTTACCTAATTCCCTCTCACTATAGCGTACTGCTGTATTTTTCAAAGCATCCACTACCACCAAAAAATCATAGTCCGTTTTTGCTATGGCATTCATAACATTTTGCATAGTTTTTTCATTTGTAACATTGGTTGAATATAAAAATGCTACAACCTCATTTGTCCCAGGAGTTTTCATCATATGCCCAGTTACAACAGTCCAATACCTACGGTTCTTAATCTGTCTCTGAAGTTCCATAGATACCGTTGTTTCACCGTTTTCAAAACGTCTTATTAAAGCATCTTTATTAAAAACTGCCTTGCATTGGTCTCTCATATCATCAGTTACTATTTCAGTATAGACATAATCAAAATACTCCTGCGCAGTTCTTGCAGATTTCATATTCATTGTAACTTCTGGGAACATACTTTTATAGTCCAAAATAGTATTCTTCGTTAGATTCACGTTGATTGAAGCCATCGTTGCCTTTTGCATAGCTTCACGATATGAAAGCTCATCATGATAACGCTTTTCCGCCTCTTTTTCCTTTGTTATGTCATGTCCCACACAATAAGCTCTTGTTGGCTTCCCGTTATCGTCAAAAATATTTGTGTAGACAACCCGTTCACACCAAAATTCAGAAGTAGCCTTTTCACGAATCCACAATTCGGCTGTTTCTTCAACGCTACCTTCCTTTAATTTCCTTATCATATCAAAAAATACAATAGCACTATCATCTCGAATATGGCCTTCCGCAACAACCGAATGAAGATAGTCGTCTATAACTAAGTTCTCTTGGTTTACTTTCGGTGACTTTGAATAGATAGTCATAGTATCTGCATAATAGTCATATTCCCATATATTGATGTTTGACGATTTTATAGCAGTGGCATATCGGAATTCACTTTCGCGAAGAGCCCGCTCAGCCATTATTTGTTCGTGAACATCAGAAAAAACGGCATACAGTATTGGCTCGTGATCGTCATCCTCTAACACTTGTCCAGAAACACGAATCCATCGATAACTACCATCATCTTGCAACACACGATGAGTATAATCAAATTTATGTTTCCCTTCATATGATCCTTGCACCGCCTCTAATAAACCTTCCCTATCATGGGGATGGAATACATCCAATGTGGATTTTTTAGTCACTTCACAGTATTTTTCCTTTGTCATACCGCAGATGTCATATACTTTATCGCTAATAAAAATCGGTGTAAACGTTTCGTTCCATTGATATACTCCAACACCACTTGGGATTGAGTTTACCAAAGTTTCATATTGCTTTGTGCCAGCACGAAGGGCCGCCTCCATATTTTTTATTGGCGTAATATCCGTATAATACGCATATACCTGTTCCACACCATTTTTATCAACCATATGTTGGGAACATTGATTAACCCACATAAGCCCCTTATCCTTTTTTACAATACGATATGCGATATCATAAGGCTCCGGATCACCATTTCTATGTGATGCTTCTTGCTTTAGTCTTTCTTTGTCCTCTTGGCATATATAATCCCACGCAGACCTTTGTTTTCCGCCCATCAATTCAGCTTGATCCGCAAATCCAAGCATTTGGCAGAACCTGTCATTTGCATAGGTAATGTTGTACTCCGGATATGCCGTCACGATGATTATCCCAATGGGTAGCGATAGTTTCATTAATTCTTCTTTCATTTCCGAGAAACTTTTCATCGTACTCTCCCTTCTATTTCAAATAGATTTGCAATACGTCATATAATTGCTTCGGTTCAATAGGTTTTGCTAGATGATAATTCATCCCAGAATCAATACTCTTTTGTATATCCTCTGTAAAAGCATTGGCCGTCATCGCTATAATTGGAATAGTTCGCGCCTGAGAATGATTGCATTCTCTTATCATATGAGTGGCAATGTATCCGTTCATAACTGGCATTTGTATATCCATTAATATGGCATCATACTCGCCCACATCGCTTTTCTCAAAGATTTCATACCCTTCTTTGCCATTGTTGGCCACAGTTACAATTATACCTTTCTTCTCCAAAATTCTAGTTGCAACTATTTGATTAACTGGGTGATCTTCACAAAGTATCACTTTGGCTCCACACAATTTATCATATGACTCCGAAATATTTTTAGTTTCGTTCCTAGTCATTGTTTCCTGTCCAAAACGCAATGGAAGTTCTATAGTAAAAGTCGTTCCAACTCCAAGTTTACTATCCACCGAAATCGTACCACCCATGTAGTCCACAATGCTTTTTGTAATAGGTAGTCCTAACCCCGATCCTTCAGTCCGCGAAGTCATAGAATTTTGTACTCGATAAAATGGTTCAAAGATGTGTTCTTGTTGCTCCTCTGTCATTCCTATTCCGTTGTCCGCTATCTCAAATCTATATAAACCGATATTTTTATTTTCTAGTGGTGACTCTGTTATTCTATAAGTAATGCGTCCGCCCTCACTGGTAAACTTATACGCATTGGATAAGAAGTTGTCAAATACCCTGTGAAGTCGCACCACATCTCCAATACAACAGTCGTGTGTAATGTTCAGATACGTTTCTATCCCTTGATTCTTTTTGCTGGCAAATCCCCTTGCCCTGCTTGTAGCAATCTCCATCTGTTCCGAAATTGAAAAAGTCTCCTTTGTCAAAATTATTTTACCGCTTTCTATTCTGTTCATATCCAAAATATCATTTATCATAGAAAGTAACAACCTTGATGATTGCTGAATCACTTGCAAACTCTCGTGTATCTGTTGATTATTTCCCTCATCTTCAATAGCTAGATTGCACATTCCAATAATAGCATTCATTGGAGTTCTTATATCGTGGCTCATAGAGGAAAGAAATTTTGATTTGGCATTGTTTGCCTGCTGGGCAATAGCCAATGACTCAGTCAGCGCAATCTTCTGTTTCTCTTGCTGTGTCAGCATATCCGTCACATCAGTACGGCTAAATACTGCTATTCCAGTCACCCTATCTTGTACGGCGAATCTTGCTTGTTTTGTATGGATTTCCCCATCATCGTCCACAAAATGATAAATAACCTCATAGCTGTCTTTGTTTTTTAACTGTTCCATTACATTTTTTATAGACATTTGATTAAGGTATTGTTCTTTGTCTTCTTTTGTAACATATTTCTCAGAAGTACTCTTTATAACAGCAGTATATGAATATGAAATACCGTATTTATATCCTTGCAATTGCGTACTTTGGCTTTT
>JAVXAG010000037.1:9019-10313 GCA_036660615.1 Anaerovoracaceae bacterium | reverse complement strand
GGATGACATAATTTCTTTGCGATAAGATCCTCTGGCACATTGGGTATTTCTACTGTGTGAACCCCATAAACATTCTCTGTGTTGTTATTTTGGATAATTGTATGTCTTGGCAAATCAAATAGCCAGGTGTCAATTTTATTCTGATCCAAAACCGTTTGGAAATGATTTTCTAGTTCTTTATACTCATTAATACTTTCAGCTGTTGCAACAGCCCAGTATGGTTTTTCATCTTGGTCAAACAATGTAGTAAAACGCACACGTTTCCATACTAAATCACCTTCAGCATCAATTGTTTTAATTTCAGCGCTAACTGTTGGCTCTCCTCGTCTCACTGCTTGAACCAACGAGTCATACAGTTTTATACTGTCTTTGTGAATTGCACCAGTCTCATATAGGCTTTCTGGATAGTTTTCAAGCACTTCATCTAAGGTATATTCCGTTGTCGAAATCGTGTTCAAATATGCCCTGTTATTTGCAATATCGTATTCCCAGTAAGCAAGCCCTGCATGTTCAATGGCTGCTGCCAATTTCTTTTGTGTTTTATCCAGTTCTTCTTGGGCTTTTTTAGGCTCACTAATATCGACAAATGCTACTCCCGGTATGTTATTAAAAATTTGTGTTTGTTGTTTATCTTTCATAAGTTTTCCTTCTCTGGGGCATCTCATTTATTGCTCTCGTCTTCACGTAAAAAATTATCTATAGTCTTATATAATAGTGATGGTTCTATTGGTTTTGCTAAATGGGCGTCCATTCCCGCAGCCTTTGTTTTCTCTACATCCTCTTCAAATGCATTAGCCGTCATAGCCACAATTGGAATCGTTTTAGCATCAAGTTTCCGCATCTGCCGTATTGATTTAGTCGCAGTCAACCCATCCATTACCGGCATCCTAATATCCATGAGGATAATATCATAGTACCCTTCTTTTTTCTGTGCAAAAGTTTCTATAGCCTGAATCCCATTTTCAGCGACTTCCACCTCTAGGCCTTTTGCCATCAATAATTTTTTAGCAACTTCTATATTAAGAATATGGTCCTCAACAAGCAAAACCCTTTTCCCAGTAAAATCATATTCTCTCTTTGCTTCTTGATTCAAATTGATGCTTTTCCCACCGTAAATTTTCTCTACTGCAGACGAAAGAGATGACTTGAATAAAGGCTTGGAAATCAGAAGATTCACTCCTGCTGCCTTTGCTTTTTTCTCGATAGCTGCCCAATCGTAAGCCGTCATAATAATAATTGTAACGTCTGGCCCAACAATTTTGCGTATCTCCTTTGTCGTTTCGATGCCATCCAT
>JAVXAG010000037.1:6326-8919 GCA_036660615.1 Anaerovoracaceae bacterium | reverse complement strand
AATTTCATCAATACTTCCTTGTTGTTCAATTTTTCTTGATGAATAACAAGCTGTACTTTTCCACCCGTTGGTGTAAATTTCATAGCATTGGTGATTATGTTAATAAGCACTTGTTGCAATTTCATTGCATCGCCTATATACTCTTCTTCTGTAAAACTCGTAACAATTGCATCATAGTCAATGCCTTTTTGATTTGCTAAAGAATAGGAAATACTGTTTATTTCTTCTATAAATTCTCCAAAAGGTATCTTTTCATAACGAATAAGAAGTTTCCCACTTTCAATTCTAGACATATCCAAAATGTCGTTGATAAGAGAAAGTAAAAATCGTGCTGATATTCCCACTTTAGAAAGGTATTCCGACACTTGAACTGGATCGTCAACGCAATTAGACGCCAAGGTTGACATTCCAATAATAGTATTCATAGGCGTTCTTATTTCGTGACTCATACGAGATAGAAACTCTGACTTTGCAGCATTTGCCTGTTCTGCGGCCATCAGTGCGTCTCTCAATGCCTGGTTTTTCCGTTGTTCCTCATTGTATATATTTGTAATATCCGTTCTCGTGGCAATAATTTTTTTTCTTGGCTTGTCCAAATAGGAAAACTGAAGTTTTTTCCTTGCTACACTGCCGTCATTGTTTTTTACGCGACAATATGTAGTATATATTTCCTGTTTTTCTAATTGCTCAAATATATTTTTATATGACATATCATGAATATTCTTTTCAATATCTTCTTCAACTAAAAACTCTTTTGCATACTTGGCAACCTCATACTCGTAGTTCCCAGTATGAAAAGGTGGCAGTGGACTGTTCCCCTCTGTTTTAGCATATATAATATAATCATCAATAGCTGTGTCTAGTAATGCCAAGTAGTCGTAATCCATATTAACTACTGAATCTACTAAAGCCCTTGCAATTTTTTTCTGATTTATATCTATGGCATAAATATATGCCTCTATATCTCCATTCTTAGGGTTTTTAAACATATCCAATTCTATCTTAATCCAAAGGATTTTGCCCTCACCAAAATCAACATAAGATTCTTTGGTAACACTTGTCTCACCATTTTGATATTTCTTTATCAAGTTATTTCTGTTGAAAATACTTTTATATTCTTCGAAATCGTCTTTTTCCATATGGGTGGCATATTCTCTACGGAAAAAATCGTCCACCGTTCCGTTCCCTTGAAATGTTTTTATTATAGGAACATCGCTTTGTCCGTCATCACAAGTGTTTTGTGTTAAATTCATTTGGAACGAGCCAATTACATCTTGGTTATGTACTTTTCTCCATTCGAGTTCTTTGTTATAAAGATCCTCTAACCTGACACGTTCTGTAATATCAACAGAGGTTCCAATTGCCTTAATAGCTTTTCCTTTTTCATCAAATATTGTCGTATAGGAAGTTTCATACCACCACCAATTGTTGTAGTCTCCATTCCACCACCTTCCAATACTCTTTGCTTTAGGTTCACCTGCAAATATCTTATTGGTCATTTCTATGTAATCCTCCGCATCATCATGATGCAAAGAACTTCCAGCCTCGGCAAAAGCCTCCGGTACATTATGTATTATACTAATCTTGTCAAATACCCTAATATGAGAGCCATTACTTAGACCATAAATTGTCTTGCTTTCGATGTCAAGCATCCAAAGTGTAACTCCTGATTCCTTAGTTGCTTTGGCATAATTCTCAGAAATATCTTTATACAAACTAATATTTTCTGCTATGCCAGTAGCACTTACTGGTTTCCCACTTTCATCAAATACAGAAGTATATTGAATTTTTTTCCAAGTAGGAATTCCTTCTTCTACTACTAATATTTCATCTTCAATATTAGGTTCCCCTTGTCTTATTCTCTCGTGAAGTCTCAGCCACTCATCTACACTATCCCTATGTATTAGCCCCATATCCACTAGCCTTTGGGGAAACTTCTCCCACGATTTTGTTCTTTCGAATTCCACCATAGCATTTTCTCCAGGTACTGCATTGTCAGTCAAAGGATAGTATGTCCAATACTGAATTCCACATTGTTTCAATATCTCGATTGGCATAGTTATGTCTTTTTGATTAATCTTTTGTAATCTATCATTTTCAAAACTATTCTCATTCATCAATATTTTCCTCCCAATATGTATCCATATTCTCAACTTTTGTAACATCTACTGCAACTTCCAAATGAACCAGCGATCCATTTCTATTAATATTCTTCCCTCTCATCAATAATGTCTGTGGTCTACCTGGCATTTTGAATAATCTTGTATAGATTTTATCCTCTGAAATCTTAGGTAACGGACAAAAACTACATGGTTCAGATGCGCCCATAATTACCTCGTAGCACTTCTTCCCCTTGCACTGTTCCTTTGTTACACCGCAAAAATCGCAAAGGCCATCATTAGCATATATAAGTTCGTATGTTTCCAAATCGCATACATAAATACAGTCATTTATTGCGTTTAGCACACCCTCTGCATCATTAATCCACTTTACGATTGATGTGTCTGTAGGTTTTTCCCCATATATAGAGACAGTATTTCTACCATGGCATTTGGCACTGTACAGCGCCTTATCAGAGTTCTGATACAACTCC
>JAVXAG010000037.1:0-6226 GCA_036660615.1 Anaerovoracaceae bacterium | reverse complement strand
TCTATTAACTAGACCTGTCATCTGGTCAATCTTCACCTGCTCTGACATTTCATTATATTCTTTTACCATTTTTTTAAATCGGTAATTATAGTCAAGAACATTTTGCACACGATGAATAACCACTTCAGGAATAAGTGGTCTGCTTATGTAATCAGTAGCTCCAAGTGAATATGTGCTAGCTTTCTGCTCATCTTCAGTAATCATGATAATTGGGATTGTGTCTACCTCTGCTGAATTTTTCTTATATTGCAAAAAATTATTTCTTTTTTTATGTGATATACTAATATTAAGCAAAATCAAATCTATTATATTCTGTTTTTCAGTTAGCACCTCAATAGCTTCAAGGTCACTTTTTGCCTCAAAGATACTAAACTTATCTTTCAATATTTCTTTTAGTTCATCACGATTGCTTTTGACATCATCAACAATTAGCAACGTATGAATCTCCTTCTTATCTGCAAGCCACGATTCCTTGTATTTCTGAAGCTCAGAGTCAAGTTCTTTTCGCATTGTAATATCAGTCAATTCACCAATAATGATATATTTATTCCCCACGATTGATGCATAGCTTAGCTTTGTATGAATCCATAATGGGTTGCCATTAGTACGACTTCTAACATATTCACTTTGACTAATGCCACGATTTTGTACACAAGTCCTGAAAGCATTTAAAACTATGCCCTTATACTCGTCCTCGATTAATTCCAGTACATTTGGTGCATTAACCAACATATCATCATGGCCTAACAGCGCATAATATGCCTCATTAACACGAATCATCTCTATTTTATCATCAACAAATTCATAAATTACTGCTGGCTGCAATGCATTGCCAAATAACTCTTTCATCTCTGCATTAGATGAAAATAAGTCATCGTATCTATACTGTCCACCTATTTTTTCGTCTAATTTACTCATTTCCGCTGATATTTCTATACACAGTTTCTCATAGTCTCCGATTGGCATTGGTCGTGCAAAATAATACCCTTGCACATAGTCGCAACCTACACTACGCAAAAAATCAACTTGTTCTAATGTCTCTGCCCCTTCTGCAATAACAGGAATATTTAGCCATTTTGCCATACGAATGACAGATGCAATGATATTTTCTCCTCTGCCTTGTATCTCGGTTTTTGATAAAAAAAGCATATCTATTTTTAGAACATCAATTACTATATCCTTTAATAGACTAAGGGATGAATAGCCACTACCAAAATCATCCATCATAATCAAAAAGCCTTTGCTCTGTAACTGTGATATAACCTTTTTCATAGTTGTCGGGTTATCTGTATAGGCACTTTCTGTTAGTTCCAAGTTTAGCAACGATGGATTCACTTGATACCTATCCACAAGTTCTAATAATGTATCTACTAAATTAGGGTTATATAAATTTACACGAGAAACATTTACCGAAATAGGATATGGCCTAATATCATTTTCAAGCCTACCTTGCAAACACTTACACGCCTCTTCCCAAACATAATAGTCCAGTTTTGATATAAAACCATTTTGCTCGAATATTGGAATAAACTCTCCCGGTGAGATAATTCCCTTTTCAGGATGTCTCCATCTGACAAGAGCTTCTGCCCCACATGGCAAATTGGTGTGGATATTATACTGTGGCTGAAGATATATTTCAAATTGCCCATTCTCAAGAGCATACTTCATTTCATTTGTAATTTCTTGTTCCAATGCAAGTTTAGTGCTCATGTCCTTATTGTAATAAGCATAAAAATCCACATAATTTCCCTTGCATGTTTTGGCAGCAAGTGTAGCCCTATTATACATTTCCTCAACAGATATTGTGATATCGTCAATAACATAAATTCCAATTGACGGTACAATATCATAGTCTGTATTGTACTTTGCCAAAGTCTTCTTTGACTGCTCTACAATGGCTTCTACTTCTTCTTTATTATACGGCAAACAGAAACCAACAATGTCAGATTCTATTCTTCCATAAGTAGCTTGTTCACACATTCTTGCATCTTTTGCCATATTCTGTGCAATGTATATTAGAAGTTTATCTCCTTCAGCTGAACCAAAAAAAGAATTAATAAGTTGGAATCTATCTACATCAAAACGTAGAAAGACAAAACATTTATCAGGACTCCCATCAATCATTTGTCGAGTCGCATCAAAAAATTTTGTCTTGTTATATATTCCAGTTAAAGCATCATATTCAGCTAAATATTTTAATTGATTTAGCGCCGATAACTGACTTCTATCTATTACGTTTTTCAATCTAAACTTTATAATTTCTGGGTTATATGGCTTTGAAACAAAATCCCAAGCACCAAGGGACAATGCCTTTATTTCGTTATCATTATTATTGTTATCCGTCGTAACTACTATAGGCAAATTGTTATAATCACTATTATTTTTTAGTGCCTCCAAAACTTCATAACCATTCATTATTGGCATTATAAGATCTAGCATAATAGCAACGATCTCATTAATATGCTTACTAAGAATTTTCAATGCTTCTTGGCCATTTTCGGCTTCTAGTACTTTATACTCCTCCGACAATATCTTCGACAATATCTTTCTATTCACCGCATTATCTTCAACCACCAAGATAGTCTTTAACGAAGAATTATTCTTTTGCTTCGTGTTTTTATAAAGACTATCCATCATCGGTTTGGACGTATTTTCCTTACTATCCATCATATTCTTTTCTCCTCACACTCCTATACTGCTAGTTAGATTATACGCATTGCATCAAACAATGTCAATATTATACATAAAAAGGTCAATTTAGTTATTTTGTAACGTGTTGTAACCCTAATGATTTTGTTCTATTTCTTCCATATCCTCTCTATAAAACGCATAGTTATTTTTTCCATTACGTTTCACATAATATAGAGCGATATCTGCTTTTTTATACAGTGATTCAAAAGTTTCATCCGAACCATTACTTGCAATTACACCAAAGCTACCCTTAATGTGATATTTCTCTATGCCACACTTATGCATTTCTTTTACAAGGCTTTCTAATGACTGGATAACTTCAGTTTCACTATTATAGCCACACAACAGAATGAACTCATCGCCACCCATGCGGCCAACTAAGTTGTTTTCACCTGCGAATTTTTTCAAAACTTCGGCAAACATTATAATTGCATGATCCCCTTCCATATGGCCAAAAGTGTCGTTAATTGTTTTCAAGTCATCCATATCCGCAATAATAAATATATACTTCTCATCACGGCTAGTTTTAATGATATGCCTAACCTGCCATTCGATGGTAGACCTGTTATATACATTTGTCAATCCGTCCATTTCGGCTTGTTTCAATATTTTAATTTCTTTTGTCTTTGATTTATCAATATCCTTAAATAAAATATATAAAAGTATATTCTCTGTATATGGATCCGTAATCATTTCGATAGTTATGTAAACCCACCTAGGCTTGCCTTTATCCAAGATACGGTATTCCCCTTCTCTCTCAGCCTGACCCTCAGCATAACTTGCCAGGAGTTTATCTTTATCAAAAAATTCTCTAATGGATTGTCTGTCTTCAAAATATATCATTTTATTGATACAAGTCTCCATTAGCTGATCTAAGTCGCCCTCTAAGTTCTTTTCTAAATTACAAAGCCAGTGACCTCCAGAGTGTTCGATTTTCATTTCTGTAAGATTTGCTTCAAAATACAACATTGCATCTTGTGAAAGTCTGCCAATATGCTGATTTACCCTTTCATAAGCAAGTTCTTTTTCGTATTGTTCAGTAATTTCTATAAAGGAAACCACCGCGTAAATAGGTTCGCCCTTATCGTCGACGATAACGCTTCCATCAAACTGATACCAGCCCCACTCTTGTGTCTTTCTGCTTCTTCTCATCTTTATAATTGCTTTGGCTGTAGATTCCCCGGCAACTAACTTATCAAAAAATTCAATGGCAGTCTGAATCGATTCCTCTCCTACCCTGCCACTTTCTATATTAGAGTAAGGTACATTATTCAAAACTTTACCAACAGAAAATGCGTCCGATGTATGTGGAAAAGCATAGACAGTTCTTGTTTTTATATCAAATTTAACGATAAATCTGTCTGAATGTGATACTACAATCTGAAACAGTTCTTCATTCTGTTTCAAAATTTCATTTTCCAATTCTTGTTGATGCTGTTTTGTTACATCTTCAATAGAAACGATTGCCGATACTGATTTTCCTACGCTATTATACAAGGTAGTAAAGTACGCACAGCACCAACCATATTCACCGCTTTTTAGTTTTCTACATAAGGTTACGCTACCATTTTTTTCTCCTCTGATAATCGCTTCATGAAATGCAAAGAAATCCTTTCTACTCTGTGGTGTAAACCAGTCCATATCGACTATGCTATCTGGAATATTCTTTGAATAAGGTGGAAATCCAAACAAATCAACAGATTTTTGGAGCATATAAACCGCCTTTTCCTCTATATTATAACGATATACTATTTTCCCACTCTGTTTTAGTGCCAAAGTATATTCTTGGTCACGAATTCGAATAGTTTCTTCATATTCTTTTGAATCTGTAATATCAAGAAATGCCGCATTTATACGAACGACTCCTGAGTGACGATCGCCCACCGTCCCTCTCAAATTTCTCCATCTATATGACCCGTTCTTGGTTCTCATACGATAAATACAATCAACTTCATCAGTTTTTCCTATCAACATCATTTGAATTTCATTAAATAGCCCCTCAATATCGTCCTCAAAGACCATACTTTTCAAATCATTCTTTGCTAGTAGCTGATATTCTTCTTTAGTATATCCAAGCATATTGCATACACCATCGCTTACGTATATAGATTCTAGCCCTTTTCCCGAATATTCATATACCCCAATTCCTCCAGGTATTGTGTCTGTCAATAACTTAAGTCGGGCAACTGTTTCATACTGTGGTGTAACGTCTGTAGCAACGCCAAACCCCCAGATCTTACCGTCTTCCATAACTACCGATTGAAAGTGGTCAACGACACGAATTACTGTTCCGTCTTTTCTACACATTCTATATTCCAATACTTGTGCATCTGCTTCTTTTGATAAATTGTTGATCGCCTCCGAAAATTCTCTCCTATCCTCCTCGACCAATAGCATACTGTAATCATCTTTGAACAGTCTATGAATTTCTTCTCCTGTATACCCAGACATTTTTTCAAGGCCCTGACTGACATAATCAAGCTTTATCGTATCAAAAAGTTGGCAGCGATGGACGCCACCTGGAATATTACTGATTATTGCCTGACCTTCTGCGTTAGCAAATTCCAATCTCTTTGCTTCTTCTTTTAATCGTCTTTCTAACTGTATTATATCAGAAATATCTACGCAAAAGCACATCAACCATTGTTGCCCGTTGCTCTCATATTTTTGTTTATAATCTCTAATCCAGATTTCAGAACCAAATTTTGTTTTAACGCAATATGTAAATGTACCATGCTGATTTATTTTCATAGCTTGTACACTATTCTTTATACTTTTAATATCTTCTTTTTTACTTAGACAGTTTTCAAAGAAACCACCTGTCGCTAATAAAAAGTCTTCTTTATCATCATATCCTAGAAGTTTGACAAAGAAATCGTTAACATATCGTACCCTATAACCATCTCCAACATCACAACAAATAAGCCCGCCTGGTATAGTTGTGTTAAAAAAGCTATTCTTTAATTGCTGTAGCTTTTGTTCCGCAATAGTCAGTGGGTAATACTCTCCATCATTTTGTAACTCAGTTGGTAATGACATGTGCAATGAAGAAATTAAAAAATTCTCTTTTTCCCTAATGCATGTTGCTGTAATTCGACAGTTTATTTGGCTTCCCATCTTCTTGTCGGTTACTAATAGCTGTCCAAATACTGTACCAATACTGTCTCCAACCATAGTCTCACTCATATCCAGAAATTCAATATCGTATCCCTCTGGGAATAAATCAATTTCATCCATAAGGAAATCTTTAGCTTCTTCTTTGCCATGTACAACCTCAAATGCACCTGTCCCAAACCAAGAAATATCCTCGGTCAAGCAATCTAAAGCCTCTTCAAGGTTACGTTGCTCCATGTGAGTACGAATGAAATATTGAGTTGTTGCTATTGGTGAACCTAAAAGCATATAAATCCCTCCTCAAAGTAACTATCATCAATGTCATGTATTTATACTCCATTTTACCACCCTCACAACTAATTTGCAAAACTATTCGCAGTAATTTCAGAAAATACTATTAATTTGGTCGGGACGACAGGAA
>JAVXAG010000036.1:0-16108 GCA_036660615.1 Anaerovoracaceae bacterium | reverse complement strand
AAGTAAAATTAAACGAAGCCCGAGTGGAAAGCGAAAAACTTGGAGAAAAACGTGGAGAAAAGCGTGGAATTGCCATTGGAAAAGCTGAAGGAAAAGCTGAAATAATCGCAAAGATGCTTGGTAAGATGTCACCAGTTGAGATAGCTGGATTTCTTGAAATACCAGAGGAAGAAGTCCTAAAGATACAAGAAGAAAAAATTAGTTACAGCATAAATAAATAACCAATAACATATAAAAAGCGGAAGCAACATAGGTTGTCTCCGCTTTTTCATTTTATTTTGCTCTAATAGATTTTACTGTACTGTAAAGGCTGTATATCTTTTTACCATCTTGGTCTATTTTGTATGACCTAACTTTTGCATAGTACATTTTGCCAGGGTGGGCTACTTTGTAAGTTCGGTATATACAAGCTGGTGCATTGACATATTTTGTGGCTACATTACTTGAGAAAGACTTGCTGGTGGAATATTTTATTTGATATCCAGAAGCGTGTTTGTCAGTAGCAACGTAGACACGAAAACCATTTTTGTATGGGTTCGAAACCTTAATCACTTGCTTTTGAGGTCTTACAGAAACCGATATGATTTTTTGGACTTCGTCATAATATTCCGAAGCGGCAGCAGTTACTGTGATAGTTGCTTTGCCAGTATCTTTAATGTCAACAATACCTGTTTCAGATATCGTTAAAATGTCTTCGTCGCTGGACAAATACGTCAGCTTTGTGTTGTAGTTTGATTTGGCATCAAGACTAAAGTCCTTTGAGATGCAAGTCTTGGAGTATGAGGAGGCGCCCTCAATAGTTTGAGCTCCGCCATTTACGATTATTTTCACTTTTTTCGTTGCTGCCAAATATTTTTTTGTCTGTGGAGTAGATACAGTTATTTCAGAAAGGCCAGGGCCTTGGATTGTTACTGTACCATTATTTGAAACAGTGGCAACATTTGTATCACTTGATACATACGAAATCATACCATCACTTTGTGTTTTTGCACCAACATTGAAAGGTTCATCATCATAATCCTTTTCGTGGGAAAGACGAGAAACCGTTAGGGACGGCATTGGTAGCTCAGTAGGTGGCGTTGGGGTTACATCTGCTTGATTTACCGTAACCGTTACTGTTTTTAAACCTTCATTAAAACTTGCGGTTGCAGCACTTCTTATTGTAATTATTGCAGTACCAGCACCTACGATATTGACACGTCCTTCACTGGTTACATTAACAACAGAATTGTCACTTGAAGTATATGTCAAAGCGCCATCACTGTCTGTTTTAGTTTTTAATGTAAAATACTTATTTGCCGTAGTTCTGGTATAGCTGTTATAGCCAGTTTTTATAGTAGGCTCACCTTTTTTAATAGTAAAGGTTTTTGTAACAGAACCCTTGAAATTTCTTATTCCATTTATAGTTACACTAGCAGTACCAATACTTCCATCGTTAGAAGCGGTTACTGTGTAGTCAATGTTTTTCTTTTGACGTGTGCCAGTGTACGAAACCTTTACGGTAGGTGTAATTGGCGCGCCTGTATAAGTTGCATCATTGACTGTAATACTTACGTTAGAAAAATCTTGCTGCTCGATTGTAAAAGGAGCAAGCAGGACATCAGTATATTTACCCATACCTTTTATCATTGCACGACCAGTGCCTGCCATAACATTTCCTATGTAAAAAAGCTTATAGTCAACGCCTTCGACAAGTGGAATGCCACCATCGGAAACGTTTACACCGGGTTTCTTTTGAAATTTATTAAAAGTGTAAGAATTTGTATTTACGGATGCCGTACAATTGGCAATGGATTTGGTTGTGGCTGTATCTGGTGTAACTATAGTTGGGTCAAAATACCAGAAATTACAGTCGGTTCTGCCAGGAGTACCATAAACATCACCACCGGAAGTGTATTGCCAGATTTGGTAGTTTCCATCAAAGGAAGCATAATCATTGTATTGTGCTAACCAAATTGGATATTTGCTGCTAATAGTTCCTGAATAGACATTGTTTCTTAGTAAGTTTAGATATGTGTAGAAAGCGGATTTATAGCCAGCATCTTCAATTGTTTGCATAAATGTAAGAGCATTATCTGTCATTTCGGATTTTGACAAGTTGGCGGCTTTAAGTCTGCCACTGCTGCCTCCACCAAATTCATAGTCCATAACAACAGGAAGATCTATGTTATAGCCTGCAATAAGTTTTAAAGTGTAGTTTGCTTCGATCCTAGCTTCAAATTTATTTATGGCTTGGGAATAAAAATAAATACCGACCTGAATGCCATTTTTTTGTGCTTCTTCAATATTCCTCTTATAAAAATCGTCTTCAATTAATCTTCCGCCAGCACCGTATGAACGAGCGCCAACTCTGATAAATGCGTAATCCATTCCTGAGCGTTTTACTTTTGCCCAATCAACGGATCCCCCTTGTGCATATGAAACGTCGACACCATCGATTATTATACAATTGCTAAATTTGCTATCGTGGGTATATGTAGTATTATCGACCTTTGCATCAGCAAATCCAAGTACGCAAGTGGCGGCTAATATTAATGTAGTTACAACGGTTGTTAATAAAATTCTTCGTTTGTTCATTTTTCTTTCTCCCAACTAGTAATAGAACTAAAGTTTAACTCATAGTATATATGTTAACAAGTTTTAAGGGCTCTTGTCAACAGAGTATGAGATTAACTTTCTTAATTTTTCATAATATACCACTATTCTACCATAGGATTTGTGGTAAGTTTATTAATTTCACACGAACTCCTTGAAAAAAACACATTTTTAGTATACTATTTATAATAATATTGTAAAGGATAATAAACAATGCTGGGATATGTTACTGTAGAAAAAAGCGAACTGAAAATTAGAGAATATGAAATATATTCTGCATATTATTGCGGCGTATGTAAGTCCATAGGAAAACGTCTAGGCCAGTTGCCACGTTTTACTCTGAGTTATGATGCGGCTTTTTTGGCGTTGTTGCTGTCGGGACTTGAGAACCAAGGAGAAACACTGGAAAGACAACATTGTATAGTTCATCCAGTTATGAAAAAGACCATAGTTCTTGACAATAAAGCAGTGGATTATGCGGCAGACGTAATGGTGATTCTGGCATACCACAAGTTCCTTGATGATATTAATGATGACAACAGTCTTATTGGACATGGTGGGAAATTGGCATTTGGCAGGCAATACAGGAAACTTGTAAAAGAGTACCCAGCACTGTGCGAGGAGATTGGCGTTGCTTTAGAAAAATTAATGGAATTAGAAAAAGAAAAATGCAATAATCTTGACAAAATAGGTGAAAACTTTGCTATAATAATGGAGAGGATTTTTGCAAATGGGCCTTTTCCTAAAGGGGAAGAAGTGCCACTGGCAGTAATTGGTAAGCATCTGGGCAAATGGATTTACCTAATTGATGCAACTGACGATTTGGAGACTGACATAAAAAGTGGGGCATACAACCCACTGATATATAGATTTGAATATGACGGAAAAAAAGAAAGTGCTGGCGAGTTTTGGGATAGAATAAAGGAACAAGTAGAATTTAGCTTGTTTCAGTATTTGGCACAAATGTCCAACGCATACGACCTTCTAGGCGTAAAGAAAAATCAAGGAATAATAGAGAATATAGTTTTTATGGGATTGAGAAGAAGAACGGAAACAATCCTAGAGAAAGGAATCACAAAAGAATGAGAAACCCGTACGAAGTGCTAGGCGTAAAACAGAATGCGTCTCCTAGCGAGATAAAGGCTGCATATAGGACATTAGTCAAGAAATATCATCCTGATAAGTACCAAAACAATCCTTTGGCAGATTTAGCTGAAGAAAAATTGCAGGAAGTTAATGAGGCTTATGATATTTTGACAAAGAACCCACCTCAGCAAGCTGGATATTATGGACAACAACAAGGGGGATACCAACAGCAATATCAACAACAATATCAGCAACAGAGTGGTGGTAGTCAGGCAAATGATCCTAACATACGCAAAAAATATAATGATATTAGAACGGCACTTGATGCAGGGCAACTAGTGGCTGCGGAACAACTGCTTATCAAAATGGAAGTTAGAGATGCGGAATGGTTCTTTTTAAGTGGAATGTTATCATTTAAAAAGGGTTGGTACGACGATGCTTTGAGTAATATTACAGAAGCAGTGAATATGGATCCAAATAATCTTGAATACAGAAGAATATATCAATCTGTGATTAATTCAAATGGAAACTTTAGAGAAAGATCACAGGGGCAAGGATATAATTCAAATATGGATGATTGTACAAAACTTATGCAATGTTACTGTTGCTATGACTGTTGTTGTACGCCTTGCGTGCCAGGTTGCTAAAGATTGTATAAAAGATATACTTTATCAACAAAAAAAGTCCACATGCTAATAAACACCCTACTGACTAGCCAGTAAGGTGTTTTTTTTAGAATGGAAAGCTTAATTAAAGTGTCCATCCCAGATAGGAACATTTTTGATAAACTGACTATAAATAGCGGGGATATAGTAAGTGCCATATGCATTCATTCCTTTGTCATATACATCAGTTTCTTTTAGATTAGGAATTGTTACATATATGCAGTAGTAAGGCATATATATTTTTTCCATTGCACCGCTTCGATATATTAGTTCAACTTTTCTTACATATTTCATACCAGGGAATTTTTCTTGAACAGTGGTAATATAGTTGCCATTTTCTAACAGTTGCAATGCCTGTTCTTTGTTAATAATAGGATAGTTTCCAATTATATTGGTTAAATCCGGCTGTTGGAACCTTAGCATGTAAAGGTTGCCATTTTCATCTGGTGACAAAGTAAGGCTACTTAAATTATAGTTTAAAATCTGTTGTACTTCATCTCCTGACCTATCAAAAAATCCCAAATGATACTGATGTTTTCCATTATTAGAATAATCTCCACCAGAGATATTGATTACTGGATTCTCCATTGGAATTGAGCGGCTGTATTTCTTCTGGAAGTATTCACCTACGCTATATAGTTGGTCGTAGGTCGAATAAAATCCGAAAGTTAGGTTCTTTGGCAGAGGAATAGGCGTTTTAAACCAAGCGGTGGCCGTCAAAGTAGAGTCAACTTCGACTTTGCAATTAGAATCCTCAATCAAGAATAATAGTGGCTCATCTACGGACTTTTTAATAGGAAGCTGATTCCCATTCATACCAAGAATGTTTGCAGTATTTATCAAGAGAGATTCCATTGCTTCCAAATCTGGATTTTCCACCATAAACCTTTTATCAAGAGCGTTTACATTTTTTATTACTGGCAGATGAGTAAGTTGGCTATGTTCCTGCCAAGGATTTCCATTGATAAGCTCTTTTATATGGTATGCATGGTAACATTCAAACCCCATAGCCTCTTTGTGTATGGAATCAATATCAATGTCCAACAGAGGCAGTTTGCTGTCTTCGCTGCTTACGGGAGGGATATCTATTATTGGTGGCTTCTTGCTATTTTGAAACATGGTAATGCCGATTCCAACCGTTAAAATTGCGCAAGCGGCCAAAGTGCCATATTTTAGTAAAATAGACTTCTTTGATTTAGATATCTTTATGGATTCAGCGTTTTCAACCAAAGTTTCATCAATTTGACCTATTATTTTAAACAATCGTTCCTGTTTCATATGGAAATTCCCTCCTTTTCAAGATATTGTCTTAGTTTTTTTCTTGTTTCAAATAGGGAGGATTTCACCTTGCTTTGGCTGTAGCCATAAACTTTGCTAATGTGCTTAATACTTTGGCAATACCAATATCTTCTAATAAAAATCTGTTGTTTATTTGCAGATAGTTGTTTTAGAAATCGACTGATTTGATTAGCAATTTCTTGGTTATCAAGGACGTTTTCTACAGAATTATTATCTGGTATGCAATCTTCAAGTTCAGAAATCAATATAGAAAATTCGTTTACTATACGCTTTTGGGCATGTTTCTTTTTGTAGCAGTCAAAAGAAAGATTTCTTGTTATTGCACCTAAGAAAACCTTTAGTATATTGGGGCGTTGTGGTGGGATGTTGTTCCAAGCACGCAAATAAGTATCATTTACGCATTCCTCGGCATCTTCATTATTTTGCAAAATGTTTATGGAAATGGTATTCAAATATTTTCCATATTTTGCGCCAGTTTCTATTATGGCGTTTTCGTTTCTTTGCCAAAATAATTCCAGTATGTTATCATCGTCCATGTTACAGCTCCTTTCCTTCCTTATCTATATAGACGAGGAAAAAAGTTAAAGGTTGCAATTATATTATATGAATATTGCCCATCAATTCTCGCTCTAGTTCAATGCGATGGTGCTTTGTGTAAATTCCAGGGGCACCACCAGTATGGAGAAAAATGACATTTTCACCTTGTTTGATTTTGCCGGTTTTGACCATTTCCAATAGGCCATAAAATGTTTTGCCTGTGTAACAAGGGTCGAGAATAATGGCTTCTTTGCTGCCCATATAGTACATGGCATCGCGAACTTCTTTTACAGGGTTATTGTATTTTCCACAGTCATAATCACTAGTCAAATGGTATTCATCGCTGGCAATTTCTAGGTCAAGATTATAGAAAGCCTTTATTTTTGAGTAATAGTCTTCAGCAAAATTGACGATTCCTTTAGGTCTTGGAATTACGCCAATACCAGTAAGGCGAAGGGGAAGATTCTCATTTTTTATGCCAACTTGTAAGCCCATATATGTACCGAAACTCCCTACAGTAGTTACGATTCTAGGGTTTTCTATGTCAAGAGTTTTCACTTGATCAGCTATTTCCATAGCACATTCATAGTAGCCTAAAATCCCAAGTTCATTAGAACCACCCATAGGAATAAAATAAACGTTTTCTCCTTTATCCTCCCATTCCTTAATGACTTTAGGGGCGGCAATATCAAGGAGTTGAGCCTCGGTATGTATTCCATCAAAATCCATTAAATAGACGGGGCAATTCATAATTCCGTCCAAAAGTAGATTAGCAGATATTTCACCAGGATAAGGATCAATCGCTACAATCCCAGCTTTTAAACCGTATTTTGCGGCGACGGCTGCAGTCAATCTACCATGATTTGTCTGAGCACCGCCAACGGTTATAATCATTGTCGCACCTTTTTCTTTGGCATCGTAAATCAAGTATTCTAATTTTCTCAGTTTGTTGCCACCCATGCCCAAATTCGTAAGGTCATCTCTTTTGATGTAAAGATTTATTCCTATTTCTTTGGAAATAGTTTCTAAGTAATCTAAAGGGGTTGGAGTATTTAAAAAGTCCAACTTTTCGTGTCCTAATAGCATAATTGTACCTCCATTTTTTATATAGATATATTGTATCATAAAGCAGGTTGGATTTCCAAAAAAATGGATAAATACAAGAGAATGTGTCAATGATATTTACCAAAGGAGTGGTTATAATTATGAATTTTAAAAAAAGAAATAGGAAAGAAATTTTTCGCGGTTGGTATTTTAAACAACAGGGCAAGGACTTAACGATTAGTTTTATTCCAGCAGTTTTTTATGATTCTCTTGGAGGAGAATCGGCAACGTTACAAGTTGTTTTTGATGGAAAGGTTAAGACTATAAAGTATGAAAAGGCAACAATAATTGACAATAAGGAGATGCTATACATTGTTATGGGTGATAATATGTTTTCCGACCAATGTATTTATATTGACATAGAGGAAGATGACTTGGTGGTCAAGGGGACTTTGCTCTTTGATGAAATCAGCGATGCAAAATTTGATGCCATGGGGCCATTGAAATTTTTACCTCTTGAATGCAAACATGATATCATAAGTATGAGTCATAAGCTAAAAGGAGAGCTTACTGTAAATGGGCATATTTGCTCTTTTGATGGTGGCATTGGATATGTTGAAATGGATCAGGGGAAATCTTTTCCAAGTCAATATTTATGGACTCAGTGCAATGATTTTCACAACAATAGTTGCAGTCTTATGGTTGCAGTAGCGAAAATTCCTTTTGCGGGTAGAAGCTTTTTAGGGTGCATATGTGCCATTGCATACAAGAATAAAAAGTATAAATTTGCCACATATAACGGAGCAAAGGTGAAGGAGTTTTCCAAAGAAGGATTTAGGATTACGTCGGGTGACTACACTCTTTCGGGAGAGTTTTTAGGAGGTGAAGGCATTATATTAAAAAGCCCAGTAATGGGACAACTAACCAACACTACAGTGGAGTATTTGCAGTGCAAAATGAGTTATAGATTAAAACGAAAAAACACTGTTATTTTTCAACTGGAAAGTGAAAATGCTTCTTTTGAATTCTATTAATTGTATTTTATAGGTTATAGAGCATGATAAAATACGGTTTTTGTTGCACCATGTAAAAAATAGATGTATCATATTTGGTAGTAGTAAAAAATGATTGAGTTTATAGGAGAGGCAAGATATATGATAGGCGTTTTAGTAAACACGTTAACGGTAATAATAGGAAGTTCTATTGGGTTACTGGCAAAAAAATTTATCCCTGAAAAATGGACGGATTTTATCATGCAAGGTCTGGGACTTTGTGTAATTTATATAGGAATTGATGGGGCGTTGCAAGGCGAAAATACTCTAGTATTAATTATATCAATGGTAATCGGTACCATAATTGGAGTAGTATTGGATTTGGACGGACACCTAAATTCTTTTGCTCTTAAACTAGAAAATAAGTTTAAGAAAGATGGTGAAAAGATATCAATAGCGGAAGGATTTGTAACAGCTAGTCTGATGTTTTGCGTAGGAGCAATGACTATTGTCGGTTCTCTAAATGCAGGGCTTACTGGTGATAACACCATGCTGTTTACAAAAGCCACTCTGGATCTTATTTCATCGATTGTCTTTGCAGCATCTCTAGGTGTAGGCGTAATATTTGCGGCAGCATTTGTATTTGTGTTTCAAGGAGCAATTGTCCTTTTGGCACAAACGGCGGCACCAATTCTAAGCGATTATGTCATCGCTGAAATGACTTGCGTTGGCTCGTTATTGATAATCGCACTTGGACTGAATATGATTAATGTGACCAAGTTTAAAGTAATGAATTATCTTCCTGCTATTTTTTTACCAATAGTTTTGTGTATGTTTATGAAATAGTAAAGGTCGGGGTTTCGCAAATCGAAAAATGTGGATCGAGGACGAAATCACTTATGGCTGTAATTAAGGGTCGAAAAAACATAAATCTTGAATTTACTCACAGAATCACATAAAATAGTGTCCCAGTGAGCAGAGTTCCAGAGATAAATGGGTTTCAAGGCGTTCCTTGTCTATTTGGGCAAGGTGTGACTAAGAACGGGATGTTTTCGAAAGCGACTGACGGTTAAGATTTTTTGTAAAGTATCCAAATAATCACATCGGTTATTATGCACAGTCCTGCAATGACTAACCAAGTTTGACCGTAGGTGTGTGAAACAAGGAAATATCCGCACAATACTGGGCCAAGGCACTTGCCGACTCCTCTTGAAAATTCGTAAAGAGACATACATCGACCTTTGTGGGTATCTGGCGATTGGTTGGAAATGTAAACACCAGCACCAGTTGAAATTAATATTTCCCCAGCAGTCCAAACTGCTACAGCAACCATAAAAACTACAATATTGTTATTGAAAGCATATAAACTAAAGCCAACGGCGTATAGAATGCAGGCAACTCCTATGTTCAAAAGCTGGTGGTTTTTCTTTGTTATTGAAACAAGTATGGGTGTAAGAACTACGCAAAGTATCCCGTTTATCACCCAGATTAGTGAGCTGTATTTTGACCCTGCGTTAAGACCAAAGTAATCGCTAAGCTGCAATGGTAGCATATAGTCTAGTTCGATGTAACAAATTGTTAATATTGCTAAACAAATTATGAAAGTCAAAAGAATTGGGTTTTCTATGACGATACGAATAAGACTCTTTTCTTTTATACGGTCTTTTTTATTGTCTTGTTTAAGAGTAGGCTGTGGAACGTAGATATCTTTTATAAAAATCAATATTATGATAAATGTAACGGAAAATGCAAGTGCCATTCCGAAAAAAATCAATGGCATATGATTATAAAACAGCAAGCCTGCAATGATTGGTCCAATGGAGCCTCCGACGTTGCTTGCTAAATATAATAATGAAAAACATTCAGTCTTGTTGGTATTATCTGACCAATCGATAATCATAGCGGAAACCACAGGCATTATTGCACTTACTGAAAAGTATGCGAGGACAACACAAATTACTACTATACGGCTATAGCAGAAAATACCGCCAAGTGTCATGGCAAATACGACTATTATAGTGAAAAGACCATATACTTTTTTTCTACCTATGTCATCTGCCATTTTACCTCCGATGAGGGAACCTAGCATATTGGCAATGGCAGTGACTACCATAATATAACCCGCCTCAACAGTAGTATAGCCTAATCTTGTCGTGAGAAGTAGTGACATAAAAGGAAAAATAAACATCATTCCCATTGAAATTACCGCTCTAGATATGGACAGCAAATATATCTGTTTTGGAAGTCCTTTGTATTGTGTTAGAAAATTCATAATTCACCTTCCTATGAAGGTAATCATAATATTATAATTGGTAGATGTCAAGAAGGTTTGGTTGCAATGAAATAATAGGTCGAGTATAATAGCAATATAGAAAGTGATTGAGAGGTTAAAATGAAGCGAATTGCAGTAGTTGCCACAGAAAAAGAATATGCTCTGTTTTTGAAAAATAACATTATGGAATACTTGAGTAGGTATGCACAGTTTAAGGCGTATTCAATTCCGGAAATAGAAAAAATGGATAGTTTGGAAGAAGATTTTGTTCTTGTTTCAGCATTTAACATCTTTCAAAAAGTTAGAGAAAAGATTAGCAAAGAATCAGAAATAATTGTGCTATCATTGTCTTTGGATAAGAAACAGATGGAAAGTTTAAATAGTATTAAAGAGGGAACGAGGGCACTATTGGTTAACTTTGACAATAGAACCTGTATGCATACAATAACAAGTATGTATGATGCTGGGTTTAGACATGTTGAGTTGTATCCATATTTTGGCGAAGGGGAATATGACAAAAGTATAAAACTTGCGATCACCCCAAATGAAACACATTTAGTACCACCAGAAATCAAAGAAGTGATTAATGTTGGCGAAAGTGTAGTAGATATGAATAGTCTATATACGATCGCAGATAAAATCGGTGTCTCGGAAGAATTTGCAGCAAATGAAGCTATAGAAGCAAGAAAAAAGTATTATTTTTTCAATTCTAGTATGGATAGGCTTTTGGGAGAAAAAGAAAGTTTGACGGAAAAAATAAATACTCTTATTAGACTTATGAATGAGGGGATTATCATTACGGACTTTGTGGGCAGGATTTATTTGACCAACGATAAAGCACTTGAATTAATGGCAGATAGAACCAAGGTATTGATGGGTTTTAACATAGAGGAAGTTTTGCCAGAAATAGATGTAAGGAGAAGCGGCGAAAGATTAATAAAAGAAAAAACTGTAAACCTAGTAGCATCTTCTGTTGAAATAAAAGTAGGAGATGAAACTGCAGGATATATAATATCTCTTGTAAATTTTGAAGAGGCTGAGGAAAAACAACATGGTATGCGTTCTAAACTTAGTGAAACAAATAATATTGCCAGATACACATTTGATGACATAGTTGGCAAAAGTGCATTGATAAAGAAAACCATTGAGGATGCAAAGAAAATTGCGAAATCAGATGCATCGGTCATGATAATTGGCGAAAGTGGTACGGGGAAAGAAATGTTTGCACAAAGTATCCACAATGCATCATCTCGATTTAAATATAATTTTGTTGCTGTAAATTGCGCGGCGATACCAGACAACTTACTGGAGAGTGAGATGTTTGGATATGAAGAAGGATCATTTACTGGAGCAAGAAAAGGTGGAAAAATCGGATATTTTGAATTGGCTCATAAAGGAACCATATTTCTCGACGAAATTGGTGAAATGCCGTTGCAATTACAATCAAAATTATTAAGGGTTTTGGAAGAAAAGAAAGTAATGCGAGTAGGCTCTAATAGAAATATTGATGTAGACGTAAGAATAATTGCGGCAACGAACAAGGACTTATATGATATGGTTCAGAGGGGAACGTTTAGAGAAGATTTATATTATCGCTTAAATGTGCTGCCACTGGAAATACCTGAACTAAGAGCAAGAAAAAGTGACATATTAATTGTATTTGATTATTTTATGGAAAAGATGAAAAATAAGATTACTTTGACTGAGGAAGCAAAGAAAACACTGGAAAATCATTTGTGGCGGGGTAATGTGCGTGAGTTGAGAAATGTTGTGGAATTCATTGCAAGTAAGGATGACGCTATAATTGATGTGGAAGACTTACCACCTTTAAAAGGACAAATTGCTATTGAGGTTAGAATTAATTCAGAGGAAAAAACCTTGATTGAAAGATTTATACTTAACGAAGGTAAAGACATAGATTTGTACAGATTAGTACTAGGCAAACTTAAAATAGGATATGCAAACGGTGAAAGATATGGAAGAAAGTCAATTCTTCAAAAAATATTAGATGATGGTTATCCATATACTGAAGCAGAAGTTAGGAGAGCGTTAATTAGACTTTCAGAATACGGGTTTGTAAAAGTTGGAAAAGGACGTGGTGGAAGTATGGTTACGCAAGAGGGGATAAAACTTGCAGAACTATTAGAAACAAATAAAATAGGGTTATTGGGTTAATTATAAGCCTAATAGCCCTATTAAATTATGTGGAGATGATAAAAAACGTGTATTTACTATATTCGACAACTTGGCACAATAGTTGCTATTATAAATATAGAAATAAACAAATTTGATTTTACTTTGATTTTGAAAGAGAGGACCAGTTTATGAAAATTTTAGAGAGCATCGATGCGTTCTTTGCCAACATTGTGCCAATTGGAGATATGCTATGGATTTTCCCACAGAACTTTGAGTGGTATGCAAACATTCCGATATTAGGAGATATACCGTTTGCGATTTTATTATTAGTAGGTATGGGAATATTTTTTACTTGTAAGACAAAAGCCGTACAATTTAGATTCTTTAAGAATGGTTTAAAAGTTTTAACAAAGAAGAAGAGAGACGACACAGGAGTAAGTCCACTAGCTGCATTTTTATTGAGTACAGCAATGAGAGTTGGACCAGGTAACATAGTAGGAGTAACAGGAGCTATTTCTATAGGTGGACCAGGAGCATTATTCTGGATGTGGGTTTCTGCATTATTTGGAATGGCCAGTTCTTTTATAGAAGCTACTTTAGCTCAAATATTTAAAGAGAAAGATGGAAATGAATTTGTAGGAGGACTTCCTTACTACGGACAAAAACTACTAGGAAATAGACATTGGATAGGTACAACCTTGAGCGTTCTATTTATTGGATATGCTATGCTAAGCATTCCAATTCAAACATTCCATGTATTTACAGCTACCGGTACTGCAGTAGGCACTATAACAGGTACTATGGCAGAAAGAACTTCACCACTATATATTGCAATCGCAATTATCTTAATAGTAGGAGTGGCAGTAGCAGTATTTGGAGGAATAAAAAGAGTAACAGCAGTTACAGATAAAATGGTGCCTGTAATGGCAGTGATATACAGTGTAATTATTATTGGATTATTATTAATCAATATTAAAGAGTTCCCTGCATTTATCAGCGGAGTAATGGTTGGAGCATTTAAACCAGATTCAATATTTGGAGGAGCATTTGGTATTGTACTTTCACAAGGTATAAAAAGAGGGTTATTATCAAATGAAGCAGGACAAGGAACTATTACTATGTCCGCAGCAGTTTCAGAACAAGATCACCCTTGTGACCAAGGATTTATTCAAGCAATTGGAGTATTTTTAGATACAATTATCATTTGTACATTAAGTGGTTTTGTAGTATGTGGAGCAAGAATTTGGAACAATCCTTCCGTTGATTGGGCTACATTAAAGGAATCAAAGATTGATGTTTTCCTTGAATCATTAAAAGAAATGGTACCTGGAGTAGGCGCTGATGGGGCTATTTCGGTAATAATTTGTATTTGTTATGCGTTATTCGCATTCACATCATTATTAGGACTAGTATCCTTTGCAGTAATAGCAGGAACAAGAATTTCAAAGAAAAAGACATGCACAAATATCATAAGAACAATTGGTGCATTAATATTTGTTCCAATTGGAGCACTTTGTGTACTAGCAGGGTTGGAGTTAGATAATATTTGGTATGTTACAGACTTTATCAATATTGCATTAGTATTTGCAAATGCACCAATTATACTATTTGGAAGTAAGTATGTATACAGAGCATTGAAGGACTACATTGACAATAAGGGACACAGATTTGTTGCTAGTGAAATAGGTTTGGAGAGCGAGATCTGGACACAAGAAGAAAGAGAAAGAATAGAAAAATTATAAACAGTATATAGGGCTCACCGGATTAAACCGATGAGCCTAATAGCATTAAGGAGACAACATGGAATGTGTTAAATGGCCGGAAGGCAAAAAAAGTGCAGTTATGTTCACGTTTGACGTAGATGGTGATACTACTTGGGAAAATGGCAACAAAGGATTACCAAATGGAGAAAAATATATTAAATCATTATCAGTGGGGCAGTATGGTCCAAAGCGTGGAGTGGATATGATTTTGGATATGTTAGATAAATATAAGGTAAAGGCAACCTTTTTTATACCAGGGCTTACAGCAGAAAGATATCCAGAAGTCGTAAAAAAAATTAATGAGGCTGGTCATGAAATTGGACATCATGGTTATGCCCATGAAAGATTTGCTGGACAGACAACGGAACAGCAGATTGAAATCATTGAAAAAAGCCAGAGGATTTTTAAAGAACTAATCGGCAGAGAGGTAACTGGATTCAGAACGCCATCAGGAGATTGGGCAAAAGAGACGCCAAAACTTCTGTATGAAAGAGGATTCAAATATTCTACTTCCATGAGAGGTGATGACAGACCATATAGAACAGTAATCGATGGTAACGAAACTGACTTTATTGAGATTCCTACAAAGTGGGAAGTAGATGATTATGTTGCAATGGCATACAATATGTATCCAGCTGAACCAGCAGGACAGGATAGAATTTCTTGCTACAAAAATGTACAAGATAATTTTATGAAAGAATTTGAAGGACACCATAAGTATGGACTTTGTATTTCATATATGAGTCATCCTCAAGTAATTGGGTCGCCAGGTCGCATCCAGATTTTGGATCACCTGCTAAAAAATATTGCAAATAGAGACGATGTTTGGGTAGCAACAGGAAGCGAAATCGCTGACTGGTACAGAACAAACAATCCAATGAAATAGGAGGAGATAAGAAGATGTATATGGAAAAAACTACTTGGCCACAGAATAAAAAATGTGCCGCAATGATAACAATCAATTTGAATGCAGAACTATTTTGGTTGCAGTTAGACCCAGATTGTGTAAATATGCCTAAGACCTTATCTCTTGGTCAATATGGAATGAACAGAGGACTTGACAGAATCCTAGAAATATTAGATGATAGAGGAATAAAAGCAACATTTTTTACACCAGGTTGGGTGGCAGAAAATTATAAAGAAGAAATTTTGAATATCAAAGCTAAAGGTCACGAAATTGCAGCACTTGGTTATGCCCATGAAAATATGGCGCTTTTGACAGTAGAAGAGCAAGATGCAGTTATGAAAAAGAGCATTAATGCAATAGAAAAAGTTTGCAATGTTACACCAAAAGGATTTAGAAGTCCAGAGGGTGAATTGACATTAGATACTTTGAGAATTGCAAAGAAAAATGGGATGAACTATTCTAGTAATTTAAGTGATGATGATAGACCATATTTTAAAGACTTAGGTGATAAGGTTGAATTACTGGAAATTCCAATTCATTGGGCAAATTACGACTTACCATATTTTGCATTTAATTATAGACCAGCATTTCCAGCAGGACAGGGAAGAATTGCAAATTATACAGGAGTAGTAAGCAACTGGAAAGATGAATTTTACGGTTGTCACGATTATGGCTTATGCTATGTGTTACAGCTTGATCCACAAGCAATAGGAGCACCAGGAAGAATAGGAATGCTTGAAGAACTTTTGGATTATATGGAGGAGCTAGGAGATGTTTGGTTTGCAACAGGAAGCCAGATGCACGATTATTTT
>JAVXAG010000035.1:0-16118 GCA_036660615.1 Anaerovoracaceae bacterium | reverse complement strand
TGATTGCAAGGCTTATGCCATTTTATCGAGTTGGCATGTCGTTTGCAAAATCATATTTCTCCACAGCAAAAGTCACTACTTTCTTTTGGCACGTCCTTTGCCAAGCCAACTCCACCTTTTGCCTTCCGATTTCCCTCAATTCGTCGGTAAAAGTCGCCTGCGACCTTTTACCTTCCTTTGGTACTGCCAATGTTGAAAACAAAGGCGATCCTTACAATATAAAGATCGCCTTGTTTCTATTTTTCTTTGTACTTAAATGTCCTATTGATTTCTACTTCTGGCATCAAATCGGTTGAGATAATTTCTAGCATTTGTTCAAACTGGGTAACTTCCTCTTCAGAAAACCTTTCCCGAATTCTCTTCATAACCACACCAATATAGTCATAGGTAATGCCATAGTAATCCAGATATTTTTCAGTGACTTCCAAGTGGAATTCCCTTCTATCTACTTTACTACGAACCTTTTGTATATAGCCCTTTGTAATAAGACTGTTGATTTTGTAAGCTGCATTAGGTGGAGAAATCTTTGCGAAAGTTGCAAACTCGTTGACCGTTGGTCGTCCAAGTGCGTAGATAACTTCAACACAAAATACCTCTACCGCCGATAGGCTAGCTTCCCTTGTTTCAAATTGGTTAAAAACCATACCATAAAATCTCATTTTAAACTTGGTATAAATAGTAGCAAAATACTGCTCTAACATTTTTTTCACATCCTTTGCACCTATTTTATCAAAAACCCCATACATTTGCAATTAGGTAATTACAAAAGATATTTCTCCTTGAGCAGCGATCTTGTCATCTACTCTAGCTACAACCTTGCCATAGCCAATGGGTCCTCGTCTTTCCGTTAACTCACAATATAATTCAATCACATCTCCAGGCACAACCTGTTGCTTAAATCTTGCATTTTTTATCCCACCAAAAACAGCTATTTTGCCTTTGTTTTCAGGAAGACTTAAAATGGCAATTGCGCCAGTTTGAGCCAGAGCTTCAATAATCAAAACTCCTGGCATGATGTGTTTTTCTGGGAAGTGACCACAGAATTGCATTTCATTTACCGAAACACATTTCCTGCCCTTTGCCCATTTTCCTGGTTCCATGTCCACAATTTTATCCACCAATAAAAATGGATATCTGTGAGGAATTATTTCCTGTATCTCATTTGAATTTAGTTCCATAATTTACACCCTCTTAAATACTAAAGTTGCATTGTGTCCACCAAAGCCAAGAGAATTTGATATTGCATATCTAATATCAGCTTTTCTGCCCTCATTTGGAACAATGTCTAAATCACAGTTTTCGTCAGGTACTTTGTAACCGATTGTTGGTGGAATAAAACCATCAGCAATAGCTGAAACTGTTAGTAACGCTTCTACTGCCCCTGAACCACCAAGTAAATGACCAGTCATCGACTTAGTTGAAGATATTGCTACCTTTGATGCATACTGACCAAAAGCCGTTTTTACTGCCAATGTTTCACAAGCATCATTCATAGGTGTTGATGTTCCATGGGCATTAATATAGTCCACCATAGATGGCTCAATTCCTGCATCTTTAAGCGCATTTGTCATACACTGGGCAGCTCCGCCTCCATCTTCAAGAGGTGCCGTCATGTGATTTGCATCACAAGTCACTCCGTAACCCACAACTTCGCCTAGTATCTTTGCATTTCTTTTGACAGCATGATCATACTCTTCAAGAATCAGAACTGCTGCTCCCTCACCCATGACAAAACCACTTCTTTCTTTGTCAAAAGGAATAGATGCACGAGTTTTATCAGTGCTTGATGACAAAGCTTTTAGTGAAGTGAAACCACCCATTCCAAGAGGAGTAATGCAACTTTCCGTTCCACCACATACCATTATCTCAGCGTAACCGTCCCTTACTTGTCTAAAACCTTCACCGATTGCATTTGTACTTGAGGCACAAGCCGTCACTACACAAGTGCAGCTGCCCTTTAATCCAAATTCAATTGCCACCATTCCTGCTGCCATATTAGAAATAGCCATAGGAATGAAGAAAGGTGATATTCTATCAAAGCCTTTTTCAATGCCCTTGTAATGCTCCGTTTCGATTACATCCAGACCACCGATACCACTTGAGATATTTACTCCACATCTGTTAGTGTCTTCTTTTTCCATATCAATTCCACTCTGTTTCATTGCTTCTTTTGCCGACACTAGCGCCAACTGAGTAAACCTTGCTAGTCTTTTGCTTTGCTTCTTTTCAAGATAATCGTCTATATCAAAGTTCTTTAATTCACCTGCTAATTTTACTTTCTGGTTGCTACAATCGTAGCGTGTTATTTCATCAATACCACATTTGCCAGCCTTTGCATTTTTCCAGATTTCATTAGCGTCGTTTCCGATAGGAGCCAAACCGCCCATACCTGTTATTACTACTCGTCTTTTCATACCTTACCTCCGTTATTACATCATTGCCATTCCGCCGTCTACACAAAGGACTTGCCCTGTAATATATCCAGCATTTTCACTAGCAAAAAATCCTACTGCTCCAGCCACATCCTCTGGTTTTCCAATTGTCTGTTTAGGAATAGTTGAACAAATATTTTCTATTGCAGCAGTTTCCATTTTGGCAGTCATATCTGTACCAATAAACCCTGGTGCAACTGCATTTACAGTAATTCCTCGTGTCGCTATTTCTCTAGCAAAAGATTTTGTCATGCCTATTATCCCAGCTTTGCTTGCTGCATAATTGACTTGACCACCATTTCCCATAAGCCCAACTACACTGGAAATATTTACGATTCTACCATAACGCTGCTTCATCATTACCCTGCATACTGCCTTCATCATGTTATATGTGCCTTTTAGATTAGTATTTATTACATCATCAAAATCACTTTCACTCATTCTCATCAAAAGGTTGTCGCGAGTTATTCCAGCGTTGTTTACTAAAATTTCTACAGAAGAAAATGTCTCCATAGCTTTTTTGACTATTTCATCACAGTCAGAAGGATTTGCCACATCTCCTTGTACCACCAAGGTATCGACTCCCAAAGCTTTGCACTCCAGAGAAACCTCCTCTGCTGCCTGCTGATTTCCTGCATAATTTATTACAATGTTTGTGTCTTTGGCGGCAAGTTCAAGGCAAATCGCTCTACCTATTCCCCTGCTACCACCTGTAACAATGGCTGTTTTCCTACTCATACCAATTCTCCCTTTAAAATTTCTACAACGTTGTTTAAAGATGCCACATCTTCAACGTTTAATATTTTTATTTCTTTACTTATTTTTTTAATAAATCCCGAAAGAACTTTACCTGGGCCGATTTCTACAATTGTATCGATTCCCTCCGATTCCATAAATCTTATGGAGTCTTCAAACTTGACACTTTGTTGAACCTGTCTTTCTAGTAAATTTGCAACAGTTTCATCTTTTCCAAGAGTCAATGCTGTACAGTTAAAAACTACTGGGATTTTCAATTCCCCAAAAGTTTCCTGACTTAGTTTTTTGAAAAGAGCATCTCCCGCCGGTTTCATAAAAGCAGTGTGAAAAGGCCCACTTACAGCCAAAGGAATACATTTTCTTGCGCCTGCTTCAAGAGCCAATTCTACGGCTCTGTCAACAGCAGTTATCTCTCCACCAATGACAATTTGTCCTGGACAATTATAGTTTGCAATCTGCACAATTCCGTATGATGAAGCCTCATCGCAACATTTCTGTATTTTTTCTCTGTCAAGGTTAATAATAGCTACCATTTTGCTGCTGATACCGACAGTAGCTTTTGCCATTTCATTTCCTCTAAATTGAACAAAATCTATGGCCTGCTTTGCTCCAAAAAACCCTGCTGTATACAGCGCTGAATATTCTCCTAGGCTAAGTCCCGCCACCATTTCCGGCACAATTCCTTTTTCTTTTAACACCTCTGTCAAGGCTATTGCAAAGGCTACCATAATTGGTTGAGTGTTTCTCGTGTCTGAAAGCTTTTCTATAGGCCCTTCAAAGCACATGGTCTTCAAATCTTCATCGATATAGTCAAAATATTTTCTGTAGGTTGGGAATTCATTGTAAAGATCTTGTCCCATTGCCACTTTTTGACTTCCTTGACCTGCGTAAACAAATGCTAATTTCATTGCGTTCTCCAATCTGCCATTAATTCATCTATAAGTTCTTTTACCGTAACCATTTTATTTACGTCACCAACTTTTGCTCCGCAAAAAAATAGTCCGTCTTGGTAATTTCCCTTTACTGCTTCAATAAGTGCTTTTGTAATACAATATGGTGTTTCCTTAACGTTGCAAGGCACCAAACAGTCTGCGCACCTTGATGGAATCACTCTTTCCCCTGCCAAAATCTTGTCAATCAACGGGGTTTTTAGCGCTCTACCTGGCAAACCAACTGGGCTTTTTATAATAGTCGCATCGCCATTTGTCGCTGACAATATAGTCTGCTTAAAACCTTCTGCCGCGTCACATTCCTCGGTTGCTATAAATCTAGTAGCGATTTGCACACCTGCTGCCCCCATGGAAATATAGTTCTTGATTTCTTCATTGTGAAAAACTCCACCTGCAACAAATACAGGAATTTCCCCATAGGGTTTTGCAGCTTCCAAAACATCTACGAGCAACTCGCTTAATGGTTTTGCTGTGTTTTCTGTAAGTTCTTCTTTGGCAAACCCCAAATGTCCACCTGCTTGACTTCCCTCAAGGACAATAAAGTCAGGTTTTCTATCATATCTTTTTTTCCAAACTTTGCAAATAGTCGATGCCGCCCTACCGCTAGAAACGATAGGCGCAATGAGTACATCACTGTTTTTTACTAGCAATGGCAATTCCAATGGCAATCCTGCTCCTGAAATAATTGCATCGATTCCACAAGAAATAGCAGTTTCAATTGCTGATTTGTAATCTTTTGTTGCCACCATAGCGTTTATTGCTACAAGCCCTTTGCCTTGAGATATTTCTTTTGCTTTTATGATTTCTCGTCTTAGGGCTCTGCTGTTTGCCTCTTGGCAGTTTTCCCAAAAGTCGTCCTCTACATAACCGGGATTTGCTGTAGAAATAGTTCCCATACAGCCTTCATATGCTACAGCGCCAGCCAAGTTCCCAAGGGATATGCCAACGCCCATTCCACCTTGTATCAAAGGTATGCTTAGAGTTTTTTCACCAAGTTTCATTGTTTAATCCTCCACAAGAGTTGCCAATTGCTCTTTGTATTCTTTCATCATTGATTCAAAGATTGCTCTAAGTGGTCTTATTTCTGTCAACATTCCAGAAACCTGCCCCGCCATAAGCGATCCATTTTTTGTATCTCCATCAACTACGGCTTTTCTAAGTGAACCTAGAGTATATTTTTCCAGATCCATTTTATCAACGCCTTCTTTTTCCTTTTTTACATATTCTCTTGACATAGAATTTTTTAGTATTCTCACTGGCGTTCCAGCAATTCTACCTGTTACAATTGTGTCATTGTCTTTTGCCTTTAAAATAGCTTCTTTATAGTTGACATGTATTGGACATTCTTCACTGACCAATAGGCAAGTTCCCACTTGAACACCCACTGCCCCTAGGGACTTTGCTGCCAGAAGTTGCTTTCCACAAGCGATTCCGCCAGCCGCAACCACAGGAATATCCACAGCAGCAACTACTTGAGGAACAATAGCCATAGTAGTCAATTCGCCTACATGACCTCCACTTTCGCAGCCCTCTGCTATTAATCCGTCAACACCTGCCTGTGCAAGTCTCTTTGACAAAGCTACCGATGAAACAACTGGGAATATTTTTATCCCTGCCTCTTTCCACATAGGTATAAATTTGCCAGGGTTTCCTGCACCTGTAATAACTATCTGTATTTTTTCTTCTGCTACTAATACTGCCATTTTTTCTGCATCTGGGTTCATCAGCATAATGTTTACGCCAAAAGGTTTATCCGTCAGTTCTTTGCACCTATGAATGTGTCCACGCAATGTTTCTACATCCATACCGCCAGCGCCAATCATTCCAAGTGCTCCCGCATTGGAAACTGCTGCAACAAATTCCCCAGTAGTTATATTTGCCATTCCGCCTTGTATAATAGGGAATTCTATCCCAAGTATATCTCTCAAATCTTTCATGAATTATCTCCCTTACCATGATAACAGTGAAGCGCCATATGTAAGCCCTGCACCAAATCCTACGCAAACTATCTTTTTGCCTTTTGTAAGCATACCTTTTTCCACCATTTCTGATAGGGCAATTGGTATACTAGCTGCCGAAGTGTTTCCGTAGTTGTGTATGTTCATATAAAACTTTGCTGAATCTTGATCCAGTTGTTTTATTACATTGCTAATTATTCTTTCATTTGCCTGATGGCAGACAAAATAGTCAATTTCTTCCTTTTGCAAGTTTTCTTGCTCCAATAAATTGTTTATGGCTTTAGGCACTGCATCTACTGCAAATCGAAATACGTCCTTGCCGTTCATTTTTATTTCTGAGTTTTCTATGGTGCAGTGAAGAACCTCTCTGTCTGGTTTGCATCCTCCCAAAAACCCGTATTGGTTCTCTTCTGAAAGTTCCACTACTGCTCCGCCTGCTCCATCTCCAAAGAGAACGGAAGTAGATGGATCGTCCATATTCAAAAGCTTTGATATATGCTCGCTTCCTACTACTAGTGCGTATTTTTTCTTTGAATTTTCTAGCAATCCTTTTGCCACGTTAAGTCCAAATAGGAATCCTGTGCAAGCTGCATTTATGTCAAATGCCATAACATCTTCTGGAAGCCCAAGGTTTCCTGCAACTGTGCAGGCTACTGCCGGTGTAAATTCATCCGGTGTAAAGGTGCATATGATACACACTCCAATGTCTTCTGTAGAAATGTTGCTGTTCTTTATTGCACTTGCTGCCGCCTCTGTTGCCATATCGCTATTCTGCTCATTATCCGCATAATATCTCTGCTTGATTCCTGTTCTGGAAGTTATCCATTGGTCGCTTGTTTCTACTCTCTTTGACAGCTCCTCATTGGTTACCAATTTTTTTCCAAGGGAGTGACCTAGTCCTACTATTTTTAATCCCATTATTTTAAATCCCTTCCTTTATCAGAACCAATAAATCTAAGCTTGGCATATCTGTGTTTCACCAAATTGTTCTTGCTAAGTTTCGTCAATTCTTTTAGCTGAGTTTGTAAAAGTACATCTATTTTTTTGTATATAAGTTCTGGTGCAACTTGAACGCCTCCTGTTGGTTCAGCGATTATTTCATCTGCTATACCAAGAGTTTTCAAATCTTTTGCAGTAAGTTTCATCACATCGCATGCTTCTTCCCACCTTGAAGAATCTTTCCATAAAATTGTTGCAAACCCTTCTGGTGAAAGCACTGAAAACACTGCGTTTTCAAGTAAGTTTATCTTGTCTGCAACAGCTAGTGCCAACGCACCACCACTGCCACCTTCGCCGATAACTACTGCAATGGTCGGTACTGTCAGTCCACTCATTGTCGCCAAACAACTTGCAATTGCTTCTCCTTGGCCTCTTGACTCAGCCTCCAGCCCCGGATATGCTCCCGGTGTATCTATAAATGTAATGACTGGTCTACCAAATTTTTCTGCCTGCAAAAAAAGTCTGTTGGCTTTTCTATACCCTTCTGGATTTGGCATACCAAATCTATACTTTATGTTTTCTTCTAAATTTTTACCTTTTCTATGGCCAATAACCGTTACTGGCATTCCATGAAACAGCGCCACACCACCTAAGATGCTTTCATCGTCGCCGATTCTTCTGTCTCCTGCTAGTGGAAAGAAATCTGTAAACAATGCCTCTATATAATCTACTATATTAGGTCTTTCGCTACTTCTCGCCAGTTTCACTCGCTGTGCTGGTGTCAATTTTTCTTCTATCATATAATTGTCCTCCTATGTGTCTTGAGTAAGGTTGACAATGCTTTTTTCATATCTTTTCTTTGGCAAATAGCATCTACGAATCCATGTTCCATCAAGTATTCTGAACGTTGGAATCCTTCGGGCAGTTTCTGATTTATTGTCTGTTCAATTACTCTCGGTCCTGCAAACCCTATTAATGCTTTTGGCTCTGCCAAAATAATGTCTCCAAGGCTGGCAAAACTAGCTGTGACTCCTCCTGTTGTAGGATGTGTCAAAACTGTAATATACAGAAGGTTGCTTGTATTGTGTTTCTGTATTGCTGCTGAGGTCTTTGCCATTTGAAACAGTGAAAGAATCCCCTCTTGCATTCTAGCTCCCCCAGAAGCGCAAAAAATAATAAGGGGTAAACGCTTCTTTGTTGCATATTCAGCGGCTCTCGTTATCTTTTCGCCAACTGCAATTCCCATGCTCCCCATTATAAATCTGCTGTCCATAACGCATATTATTACTTTTTGTCCATCTATCTGTCCTGAGCCAGTTATTACTGCCTCATTTATTCCTGTCTTTTCTCTCTGTTCTTTTAGCTTTTGGTCATATTCAGGGAAATGCAATGGATTCTTCCCTATTATTCCGCCACCAAATTCTCTAAATGTGCCTTTGTCTAAAACCGTTTTGATTCTATATTTTCCCGATATGGAATAGTGGTATCCGCAGTGGGGACAGACATATAGATTATTTGACAATTCTTTTTTTGTTGTCTCTCTCCCACATTCTTTGCATTTTACCAGTGTATTTTCGTCATAGTTATTTTTCTTTATTGGCTTTTGGTTTAGTCTTTTTAACCTATCCAAAAACGCCTTTTTCTCTATAAATGGATTCACTTGACACCTCCAGCCGTTTTATTGATTTCCAGCAATTCTTTTAGGTGCTTTTCCATAAATCCTGTATTGTATTTGCCTCTAATAAAGTCCATATTAAACATCAGAAGATGTTGAAGTGATAATGTTGTCTTTACTCCGGAAATAACAGTTTCTTCCAAGGCTCTTCTCATTCTTCTAATTGCTTCTAGTCTTGTATCTCCATGAACGATAATCTTTGCGACCATAGAATCGTAGTAAGGACTTATCTCGCATCCATTAAATAATGCGCTGTCAACTCGCACTCCAAATCCTGATGGGAAATGAAGAAAATCTATCTTCCCTGGGTTTGGCATAAAGTCATTAAAAATATCCTCTGCGGTTACTCTACATTCAATAGCGTGTCCATTAAATTTTACATCTTCTTGTTTTATCAAAAGTGGCAACCCTGATGCTATTTTTAGTTGCTGTGCCACGATGTCAATCCCCGTCACCATTTCTGTTATTGGATGTTCAACCTGTATTCTAGTATTCATCTCTATAAAATAGAAATTATCGTTGTCGTCTAAGACAAATTCAACGGTTCCCGCATTCTGATAGTTGACTGCTTGTGCTGCTTTTACTGCTGCTTTCCCCATTTCATCTCTTAATTTTTCGTTCATACTGGTTGATGGTGTTTCTTCTAACATCTTTTGATTTCTTCTTTGAATTGAGCAATCTCTTTCTCCAAGATGTATTGCATTGCCTTTTCCATCACCAATTATCTGAAACTCAATATGTTTTGGCGACTCAATTAATTTTTCTATATACATTTCATCATCGTTAAAGCAAGCCATTGTCTCTGCCTGTGCTGTCATAAAAGCGCTTTTGATTTCTTCTTTGCTAAAGGCTTTTCGCATACCTCTACCACCGCCACCAGCTGCTGCTTTTATTAAAACTGGGTACCCTAATTTTTCTGCAATTTCTTCTGCTTCTTGAAAATCTTTTATGTTTCCATCTGATCCGGGAACTACAGGTACTCCATTATTTTTCATAATCTCTCTTGCCGCTACTTTGTTGCCCATTTTATTGATCACTTCTGATGATGGCCCAATAAATTTAATATTGTTCTTTTCGCAGGCTTCAGCAAACTTAGCATTCTCTGAAAGAAAGCCAAATCCTGGGTGAATACCATCACATTTTGTTATTTCTGCTGCCGCAACTATATTCTGTATATTTAGATAGCTGTCTGTTGCCTTTGGCGGCCCAATGCATATAGCTTCTGTGGCAAGTTGCACATGAATTGCATCAGCATCAGCGGTGGAAAATACAGCTACTGTTTCTATGCCCAGTTCTCTGCAAGTCCTGATAATTCTCACTGCAATTTCCCCTCTGTTTGCAACAAGTACTTTTTTTAGCATGGTTCAACCTCAAACAAGCACTGCTCATATTCCACAGTATCTCCGTCTTTTGCATGAATTTTCTTGATTACTCCGCTCTTTGTAGACTTAAGTTCACTAATAATCTTCATTGCTTCTATAAGACATAGTACTTGCCCCTTTTTTATTGTTTGCCCTTCTTTTACAAAAGCTGGTTTGCCAGGTTCTTTTGCAGCATAAAACACACCTACAAGTGGTGAAGTGATTTTCTCCAAATTGCTACTGTCTTCTATTGATTTCTGCATTGGTTGTGGCTGGGTTGGTTGCATTTCTGGGCTAACTCCCAACTGTGTCGTACCTTGATCATAATCGCTCTTTCTCATTCTTATGATAAAGCCTTCTTTTTCTATTTCCAGCGATCCTAATTTGGATGACTCAAATTGATGCATTAGTTCTAATATTTCATTTTGATTCATTTTTTACCCTTACCTAATCTTTCTCGTAATGAATATGATAATTCATCTAATTATTCTTGTTTCTGCTCTATGCTTTTCACAATGTCTTCTACTGTTTTAAGTTCTGACAATTCTTCGTCTGAAATATGAATCCCAAATGCTTCTTCCAATGCCATAATAAGTTCAACTGCATCTAGTGAATCTGCTTCCAAATCCTCTGTAAGTCTTGCCTCTAGTATTACTTTGTCCTCATCACAACTGATTGTTTCTACGATTATCTCTTTTACTTTATCAAAAACCATTTTTATTTTCTCCATTCTTTTTTTATTATTCAAATTAGTTAAATAATTTTATTTAAAATATTTTAATTAAAATTATTTAACTATACTAACAGCATTTTTATCCGTAGTCAATACTTTTTTTAAAAAAATCATACAGCCTTCACAAGGGTTCTAGTGGACAATTAAAATTGCAATTAAAAAAGCCCTATACGAACTTTGTCATATAGAGCTTAGGCTTTTTTACTATTATATATAGTTTATTTTTTTCTTTTTAATCTTATCAGTAGTGGTATGTAATAAAACACACAACACACAAGTAATAGAAATGGTATTGTTAATAAATAACCACAATGTATTGATGCATTTCTTATTTCAGGAATATATATTAAGAACGCTGCGGCAGGTGCAATGGTAAAGCAAATTGACACGAATAGTCGGTGTATTTTTTCTGTAATACTTAACATCTCTTTATTACCTCCAATATCATGATAATCTTTTGTCCTATATTAATTTCTGTATTCTGCTCTTGGTTCTATCTTCACCTAATATCTGTTGGATTTCCCATACATCAGGTGATTGTGAGCGACCCATAAGGGCAATTCTGACTACTGTGCTAACATGTCCAACATGTCCCTTGTACTGGTCTGGATTTTTCTTGAAATCCTTTGGTTTGGCTGCATATCCCAAAGTAGTTGCGATTTCTCTTATTTTATCAAACCATTGGCTTTGATCGTCGCTATGGTTATATGACTCCAAATACTTTTCCAATATTTGCGATCCATCTGCCTTGGATACCTCATCTGGGAACTCATCTTCAATCTTAAACATATCGTCAAAGAAGTAGCTTATGAACTCAATAATTTGTTCTGCAAATATCAAATCTTTTCTTGGCTTTGCTTCGCCTCTACCTAGATCAAGAATCTTCTCCATATAATCCTCATCATCAAAAATGTGAATAATCTCTGGTCTAAACTCCGTTGCCCAAGCTTTTAAAAATTCATACAAGTCTGTTGCTGATATTCTAAGCAACACATCTTTACTTATATCATTAAGTTTATTCAAGTCAAATAGGGCTCCTGAATTACTCATTTTTTCTGTAGTAAATTCGAACTCATCTATGGAAGCTTCTGGATTCTCCATTCGCCATTCCTCAAAATTAGAATTCAATATGGTTAACAGATATTCTCTAACAGCTTCTGGGTGATACCCTTGATTTCTATAATAGTCTAAAGAAAGTTCAGGGTCTTCCCTCTTAGATAGCTTTCGTTTGTTTCCCTCTGCATCAAGTTTCATAAGCTGTGCTGTATGGCAGTAGATTGGGGTTTCCCATCCAAGTTTCTCAAATAGCTCAACGTGTATTGGCAGTGATGGCAACCATTCTGCACCTCTTACAACGTGAGTCGTTCTCATCAAATGGTCATCAACTACATGTGCAAAATGATAAGTCGGTATTCCCGTCGCTTTTAGAATTACTGTATCCTGAAAGTTTTCAGGCATCTCCAAAATACCCCTTATGGCATCTTTGACATGAATTTTTCTAGCTGTATCACCATCAGTTCCATCTGATTTTAGTCTTATTACATATGAAACGCCGGCTTTTATCTTTTCTTCAATTTCTTCTAAAGAAAGTTTTCTACTCTCTGCATATGCTCCATATATTCCTGGATTTTCTTTGTTTGACTCTTGTTTTGCTCTAATCTGTCCAATTTCATCTTCTGTAAGAAAACATGGATATGCCTTGCCTTCTTTTATAAGTTTCTTTGCAAAGCACTGATATATTTCTCCACGATTGCTCTGTGTGTAATCACCATAGTCACCTACATCGCCTGTCATCGTTGCGCCTTCATCAAAATTTATTCCAAAGAACTTCAACGAATTGATAATAGTCTCAACTGCTCCATCTACATACCTTTTGTCGTCAGTATCTTCAATCCTTAAATAGAATTTACCGTCACTCTGGTGAGCAAGTCTTTCATCTACAAATGCTCCATATAAGTTCCCAAGATGAATAAATCCCGTAGGGCTAGGTCCTAGTCTTGTAACCTTGGCACCTTCTTTAAGTTTTCTATCTGGGTACATGGTTTCGTACTCATCTGGTTCTTTTGAAATGTTTGGGAATAGTAATTCCCCTAATTTGTTATAGTCCATTTATTTTAACCTCCATTTGGCTTTTCCTATGTATACATATTATTATAGTATACACTTGTTCATATTGGCAAGCATAACGTATTTTTTTTATCAGATTTGGCATAATATTATTGTTATTTTATGTACTTATGGAGGTTATATATGGCAAAGAATAATTATTCTTACTTTCTAAAAGAATTTCAAGGTCAATTGCCTGTTGGCGAATGTTTTGACCTTATGGATAGATTAATAACAATAGGTGGTCGCAGTGGTCATATATATTTTGTTGATGGCCTTACTGATGGTGACAAACTACAAAGATTGTTAAATTTCCTATTATCCATTGGCGATGAGTCCATGTTACCCATTGATTCTGCACAAGAATTTATAGAGCGGAAATTCCCTTTTATCGACTGCACCGTAACTGATGATATTGATTTGTCAGTGAAACAACTTTACAGTGGACTAATTGTTATTGTAGTCGACGGTCTTGACAAAGTAGTCATTGCCGATACTAGGGCGTACCCATCTCGTGGTATTACTGAGCCGCAGAAGGAAAAGTCACTGCGCGGTGCAAAAGATGGATTTACTGAGAATTTTATGGCAAATGTGGGCCTTATTCGAAGACGTATTCGTGACAACCGTTTAATTTTCAAGATTTATATTGTAGGGGAAAAGACCAAAACGGATGTGTCAATGGTCTATATGAAAGGCATTGCCGATGAAAAGCTAGTCGACCAAATTCACAAACAGCTGACTGATTTGTCTGTTGACACTTTGACTGTCGGTGACCAATCTCTAGTTGAAAGTTTGCTACGTATAGCTTCTGGCAAAAAAAAATCAAGCAGGTTTAATCCATTTCCAAGGGTACGCTACACCCAAAGACCTGATGTAATTGCTGCTCACATTACTGAGGGAAAAATCGCAATAATTGTGGACAATTCGCCTTCAGTAATTCTTCTCCCTGTGGGTATCTTTGACTTTATGCAAGATGTGGACGATTACTATTTCCCAATTGTCACAGGAAACTACTTTAGGTTTTTAAGGATAATGAACAGTGTGGTTATTCTACTATTATCTCCACTTTATTTGCTTATTATAGAAGGCTATATTCCCGCCCCTATGAATATGGATTTTTTGATACCCACTGACGAGTATGCGATTCCCATATTCTGGCAATTCATTTTACTGGAGATATCCATAGATGGGTTAAAACTCGCCTCACTAAACACCCCTGAATCCCTTGGAATGTCTCTATCTGTAATTGGGGCTTTGATACTTGGTCAATTTTCTGTTGACTCTGGCTGGTTCATTCCCCAAACCATCTTAGTCATGGCTGTAGTTGCTCTTGCCTCTTTTACTGAACCAAGTATTGAGTTAAGTTATGGTATCAAGTTTATGCGAATTCTATTACTAATTGGAAGCTATTTCTTTGGATACTGGGGTGCGCTAGTTGGCCTTGTATTAATATTAATTATTACCGCAACCACCAGAACAATTAGTGGTTACTCCTACTTGTACCCACTTTTCCCATTCAAATGGAGAGCACTAAAAAAATTGTTGTGTAGGACTAGTCAATAGGCGTAGGAAACCTACGCCATTGAATTGGTTTCATTATTTTGTTGGGTTGATTGAACTATCATCAAAGCTGGTCATTGCAGGTTTTGCATAGTATATATATGCACTTTTTATGCTGTAAAAATCAATTGTCAGTACGTTGCCTGTTGAAAATTCTTGTAAAATAATATAGTTTATGCCTACCCCTACTAAATAACCGGATTTCTCTACTACTGAAGTTGAACCATATACGACTTCAACTTTTACGTATTTGCCTATTTGCGTGCGCAAGAATCCATTTAAGTACTGAAGATTTCCATAACCAAGAACCTCTTGATACCCTGGAGGCAACAATGGATTTGTTGGAACGCCAAATGAAGGAGATTCCGGTATTGGTTTGCCATCTGGTAATGATTCTGGTCGTGGACTATTATTTTCTGGATCATTTCCTTCTGGAATATATACAGTCCCTGGAACTTGTGGGATATAGTTTGTCATATTTTTGTATGGAATATCCATTGTTCGTGCTTCGCCTGTTTTTTCTATTGCATTAACGTTGATTACTTTACCGCAACCACCGTTGGAATCACATTGTGTAATCATAGAATTACCTCATTTCTAAACTTTACCAAATAACTACGGGTATTATGTCTTTGCATAATATGAAGTTGGCAAATAAAAGCAGTGGTCACCAATTCTATTATGGATAACCCCCACATTTGTAGGAAAGTATTTTGCACATTTGGGGCTAAATGGGTTATAGAAAAATAGTGATTCGTCTACACCACTAAGTTTTCCTCCGGCCAATGCCCAGTCAGCAATGTCATAGTTTTCTTGGGTAGGTGTCATGTTGTATATATTTTGCGCATTGTATGTTCCTCCTACAGAAGTTCGCATACAGACAAACTGCCCCGCTTGTTCAATGACATTTCTTACATTACCACCTTTATTGATTCGTGCAAACTCTCCATAAGTAATCGTAGCCCTGTTCATTATTACTGTGGCTACTGCCTTCATGCCGCTTTCCCCTTCGCCGCCAGCTTCACATTGGATTAATCTGGCCAAAAGTTCTCTTGTATCATAAGCCATGAAAATCACCTCAAGGTCTTTTAAGTTTATATTATAAAACCTGTTATATTTTATTCTACAAAATCTACTATGTTCTAATGCTATAGTATGCAAAAGGGGCCTTTTATGATATACTAAATTAATCATAAAAGAAATTAAAATTTACAGGAGGGGAAATTATGGGAATACTATTTTTAACAATTTTGGCAATACCTTTTATATTACTATTTGTATTGGGAGTGCCTATAGTGATTGGTGTCTTTGTATATAAAGATGCAGTCAAGAGAGAAACAAACCCTTGGCTTTGGACTATCGTCGCTGCACTTACACCAAGTTTTATTGGATTAATTGTGTATCTAATTGTTAGAAACGATTATCCGCTTAAAGGAACTAACAATTTCAACTATCAAACTAGTGGGCAAAACACTTATGGGGAAAACACTTATGAACAAAAAACTTATACTAATGAAGATGGAGAAGCTTTTTCACAGACTGTAACCCCAAATCATAGTATTCCTACTTGGGGCAAAGTCCTTATAATAATCGGTTGCGTGCTAATCTTTGCATTTATTGTTACCGCAATCATTTCAATGTTATTTGG
>JAVXAG010000034.1:0-16327 GCA_036660615.1 Anaerovoracaceae bacterium | reverse complement strand
TTTATTCTCCAAAACATTCTCTGCCATCTAACCCAGATTACCTCGTCTTAGAACTGCGCATACGTAAAGTCAGTCGTTGATGACATATTTGCAAATACCATGTAGAAATATAGCACTAACATAAGGACTAGAAATACCCCCGTATAAACTGCATATTCCTTTGTTATGCTTCCCTTAATTTTCGTGATAATACTTGTAAATCTCTTCATTCATTTTCACCCATCCTTTTCCCCCTGGATGAACCACATCCTCCATAAAATATGGATTGTACGATTCACCAAATAAATTTATTATATCGACATTGTTTTCTTTACCCATTTTCAGGATATTTGTTTCTAATACTTCCCTCTGTGCCTTTGGAAAACCAGTAAAGTCAAACCAGTACCCATTGACTGGCAACAATAATAATTTTACATCAATGTTGGTTTCCTTACAAAGATCTATGAACAACTGCAGATCATCATACTCTGCGGCCTTTGCATAACTTTTGTTTGCGTCTTGACCTTCGCGTTCACCCTTTATTGGCACAACCTTAGTCTTGTAAGTTCTATCTATCATATAAAACTTGTTGGTGGATTTCGCCTTTGCCTTTTCCCCTGCATAAGCAGATAACTTTTCCCAATCATAGTTTACATAAGATGCAGTAACCTTGCTGTCTATTGGTTCCTGTGGTTTTGTTTTTAGAGCTGCCATGACACACATTTTATCCCTTTGTTCAACAAAAGCATTTCTGATACTAAACATAATATCATTAATTGCTGTATGCTTGCCTTCAATAAACATTCTGTTATATCTTTGGACTCTTTTGCCCATAGCCTTGTCAGTAACTAGCAGACTCTCACATCTTTTTCCAATTCTCTGCTTTAGCTCCTTGGAAAGATTAGGATTCTGTACCATAGCCACATATTCACTTTCAGAAAACCTGACCGCAAACCCTTCTGGAGAAATCCCTCCTAAGTCAAACCATGACGGTGACAAAATCAGGACAACTTTCCTGTTTTGAATCTTTGGTTCAAAGGCTCCCATTAAAATTGTATGAAATAAACTTTGGTTATAAACTCCACCAACTAACATAAGATCCATATCTTTTTCATCCTTGAATAAATTCCTTGGATGAAAAGGTGTTCCTAGCCCATGATGTAGTTCAGAAGAACCAAGAATAAACATCGAGTCCTTTTCTATATTTTTCGATACCACTGAATAAGATGAGTCTTTGTACCCATTTACCCACGTCCCAAAATCCGCATTCTTTATTTTAACATCTCCCGCCGTAGCCAAGGATATGCCAACTAATATTACGATAAATAAGACAATTGCTGTTAAAAACGCTGCAACTTTCTTCATTTTATACCTACCTTAAATTCTTGATTTAACCAATTCAATTATTTTATTTGGTGTATTAACATCTTCTCTTGCTACCTCTGATGGCGCTAACACTACTCCAAAATTGTCTTCAATTGCTATTAACAATTCAGTATAATCCAGTGAGTCCATAAGCCCTGATTGAAGCAAATCTATTTCCCTGTCTTCCTTTATAGTTTCTTCCCCACAAATATCAACTAGTATGTCCAAAATTTTCTCTTCCATTTTTCTTTCCTCCTATACCCTTATTATTCAATAACTAATTATATATTATAATCCAATCAACATTGTAAATCTTCCTGAGAAAATCAAGAAGCCAAACATGACCAAATTAAATGTCACAAACCAACTTACTCTCTGGTACCACTTGTCGTTTTTATGTTTCTTATAAAACGGCGATTTCTTCTGGTATATTTCTGTAAGTGATAACAGTATACCATGATATATACCATAAAGTATAAACTGCCAACTAACTCCATGCCAAATTCCCATTACCGTCATATTTACCATAAATCCCATACAAGCAGCTGTAACCTTATCTTTAAACCACTTGCCACGAATTGCCCTCATCATAAGCCTTGAGAAGATAAAATCTCTAAACCAATACGATAGAGAAATATGCCATCTATCCCAGAACTCCTTTATGTCTTTGCTCACAAATGGTTTGTTGAAGTTATCCGGAGTTTTTATGCCGAATATGTAGCTGATTCCCACAGCCATCAAACTGTAACCTGCGAAGTCAAAGAATAAGTAAAATCCGTAAGCATACATATATATAACCGTAAAGAGAAGTGGCGTCTGAATTCCAGACCACGTAACCCCTTGGTAAAAGGCTGCTGCAATTACTACCCTGTAAACTAATCCAAGGCAAATTTTGAATAGCCCTGCACCCAACAAATCTAAGTATTCATCTTTTTTCATCACCTGTGTAAAGTCATTGTGAAACCTTCTGCTTCTGTCTATTGGCCCAGATGTCAAGGTTGGAAAAAAGAATAAAAAGTTTATATATTCAAAGAATGGTGCTTCCTTTATTATGCCATCATAAATTTCTATAATCATTTGAGTCGTCTTAAAAGTCATATATGAGACTCCAAGAAATCCGAACAAATGCAAATCAGTAAAACCGGATATTTTATTTATAACTAGTGGCGCAATTGAAAGTGCAACAAATATTCCATAAATATTTCCTTTTCTGCCATACTTTTCTCTCAGTATCAAATATGACCTGACAAGACCATATTCTATCATGGCAAATGTCACCATATATATCAACGCCTTTGGAGTAGCCCCCATAGCCATCCAAACAAAAAATACGGTTACGCAAAATGTATAATACTTTATTGATTTTTCTTTGATGCCCAATATTATCGCTGGAATCGCCGCCACCGCAACGCATCCAAAGAAGGAAAAATCACCTAGTAATTCCATTAAACACTCTCCTCCATTTTTCTACGATCAACTTTCCCATTTGTTGTCATAGGAAACTTATCTACAAATACAATTTTCTTTGGAACCATATACTCTGGTAATTTCACCTTGAGTTGTTCCCTAATTTCCTGTCCTCTTTTAAAATCAGTAATATCCGAAAGTTTGTCACAAATTACAAACCCTACCAGATTTCTTATCTTCTCGCCAGATTTTCTAGTAACTACTACTGCCCCTTGGACTGACGGTAGTTCCATTAAATTGGCCTCTATATCTCCTAGCTCGATTCGGTACCCATGGAACTTTATTTGTGAATCCATTCTGCCACAAAAGTGCAAGATTCCGTCTTCCATATATCCCTCGTCACCAGTTCTGTATTTTGTTTCATCTTCATAAGAAAATACTTTTGATGTTTTATCAGGTTCAGCAAAATAACCTGCACTTACGGTGTCCCCAATGATGACTATTTCGCCAGACTCTTTTTCTTCTGCCAAGCTGCCATCTGGTTTTACAATTTCAATTATTGTACCCTGTTTAGGTTTTCCAACAGGCAATGGTTTCCCTGTGGTAGTCAAATCCAAAGTTATTTCTATACTTGTTACTGCAACAGTAGATTCCGTCGGCCCATAAGTATTAATTACTTTTGCCTTTGGGAATGCTTCTAATAACTTCTTTGCCGTTTCGCAAGTTAATGTTTCTCCACAGAAAAAGAACGCTTTCATCTCTGGAAAATTTTCGCCATTAAATCCTTTATCTGCCAAACACATGTCTGCAAATGACGGAGTTGATACCCAGTAATTCAGGTTGCCCAAGGCAATATAACTCATCAAATTTGTCATATCCCACTGGAGTTCTTTATCAGTTGCCCAAAGAGTTCCGCCGTTGGATAGACAAGTATACAAATCCATTACAGACAAATCAAAAGAAAATGGTGCCTGATTCAAAAATACTTTGCCCTTTTTTTCTTCTCTTGTGGTAGCCACATCGGAAAACCAATTGACAAAATTATTTAGATTGTTATAGGTAATCTGCACACCCTTTGGTTTGCCAGTGCTTCCAGAGGTAAATATGATATAAAACACTTCATTGTCTTTAACCCATTTATCTTTGGATATCTCTTTGTCTGAACTATTAATTATACCATTAATTTGCTTGCTGTCAATAATTCTGTACCTATCAAACTCGCTACCCTCTAAACAAAGTTCTTCTGTTGCCAAAACTATTGGCGATTCAACCGTACTAATAATATCTTTTATTCTGTCCATAGGCATTGATGCGTCCACTGGGCAATAAGCCCTTCCGGATTTTACACATGCCAAAAAGCACAAAACCATAAATGGATCTTTGTGCCCATAGACCACGATTGGTTTTTTATTATCCCCAAGTTGCAAATCAAGCCACAATGCAAGCTTACCCGAATTCTCAAAAAGATCCCCATAGGATATGCTCCCTTTTGTGCTATGAATTGCAGTGTCAGATCCAATCTCTATTGAATTTTTTTCTAATCTGTCTAATACTAACATTCTCTTTTTTTCCCCTTCTTTTTTTCCCTGTGACTATAGTAACATATTTTTTTTCATTTTTACATATTTATTAACAGGATTTAAGGAAAGTTAAGAGTTTCTTAATATTTAATCGTTTTTAGGTAAAGCAAATATGCTTGGTTTTTCTTCGCCCTTAAGCAATCTAAGTCCACCAAAAGCCAATGCTTCCATTTCATTTTCCCCTGGTTTTATTACAACTGGCCCAAGGAACTTAACGTAGTCATTAATCATACCAGTCATCCTTGTAGAATTGGCCATTCCGCCGGTTATTATAATCGCATCAATTTTTCCTTTTAAGGTAACTGCCAGTAGCCCGATAGCTTTGGCTACTTGGTAAGCTTCCGCCTCATAAATTAGTTCTGCAAGTTTATTTCCATCATCTATCATTTTTTCGATTTCTCTGGCATCACTAGTTCCAAGGTACGCAATCATACCACCTTGTCCACGAAGTTTTTTCTTTATTTCTTTTTCTGTATACTTACCACTATAACAAAGCTTTAGGAATTCAAACATTTGAACACTGCCACCACGCTCAGGAGAAAATGGGCCATCATCATCTCCAACAGAATCGATAATTTGTCCGTTTGCATGAGCGCTGACAGATATCCCACCACCTAGGTGAGCTACTACAAGCTTTAGTTTGCTATAATCAAGATTGTTTTCATTAGCATATTTCATAGCCATTGAACGACTGTTTAAAACATGACAACAGCTCTGTCTAACTATTTCAGGAAATCCAGTAACTTTAGCCACATCTGATAGCTCACTGCCAGTTACTGCATCGTAAATATATGCGGGTATCCCCAGTGGATCTGCTAATTCTTTTGCTATCATTCCGCCAAGATTTGAGGAATGAGGTGAACTGTATTTCTCATCACCAAGAGCCGTAAACAGTTGATCGTTTACAATGTATCCACCATTTTTTATACCATATACCATTCCCCCGCGACCAACAATGGCCGCAAGGTCTGATAATTCAATATTGTTCTTCTTTAAAAAGTCTTTTACTATTTCCGTTCTAAATGGGATTTGTTCAGGGATTGTCTCAAATATTGACAGCTCTTCACTTGGATGATCTATAGTCTCTTGACACAATTTTTCCTCGTCTTGGTAAACTGCAAGTTTTGTACTTGTTGAGCCTGGATTGATTATTAGTTGTTTGTATTTCATTAATGCCTCCTATTTTAGTACATCTTTTGCTAATTCTTTAAAGTATGGTAATGATTTATTTATTGTCTCATTTGAAACACAGTATGCCAGTCTAACATATCCTGGGCAGGCAAATGAACTGCCTGGCACCATTAAAATATTATATTTCTTTCCCATTTTGCAGAACTCTTTTTCATCGTCTAATGGCGATTTTACAAATAAGTAAAAAGCACCTTCTGGCTTTATGCACTGAAAACCACACTCAGTAAGCCCATTATATAGGTCTTTTCTATTTTTGTCATAATATGCCACGTCGCACTTGGCATCTAAACATCTTTCAATAACCAGTTGCATCAAAGATGGTGCATTTACATAGCCATTAACTCTGTTTGCAATGCATGCCGCTGTAAAGAATTCCTCGCTTTCGTCTGCTTCGTCAGGAATTACAACGTATCCAATTCTTTCTCCTGGAAGTGAAAGTGATTTGCTGTATGAATATCCAACAAGTGTGTTGTCATAGTACTTTGTCAAGTATGGAACAAAAACACCATCATATGCAAGTTCACGATATGGCTCGTCGGAAATCAGGTAAATAACTGTTCCAAACTCCTTTTGTTTTTTATCCATTATTCCTACAAGTTCTTTGATTGTTTCTTCTGAGTAAACTACTCCCGTAGGGTTGTTTGGATTGTTAATAATTACTGCCTTTGTCTTCTTTGTTATTTTTGTTGCAAACTCATCTAAGTTTGGCATAAATGTCTTTGTATCTGGAGAAATAACCACAAGTTCTCCATCGTAGTTTCTTACGTAGTTGCCGTACTCAACAAAGTATGGGGCAAAGGCGATTACTTCATCTCCTGGGTTTAGCATTGTCTTTAACAAAATGTTTAAACCACTGGCAGCACCAACAGTCATAATGATATTTTTTGCACCAAACTTTGTGTCAAATCTGCTGTTTATTGATTTTGCAATGCTTTCTCTTACTTGCTCAAATCCTGCATTATTCATGTAACCATGAACCTTTACTGGATCTTCATTGCTAATAATGTCAATTATCGCATTCTTTACTTCTTTGGGAGCAGGTACGTTTGGATTGCCCAAGCTAAAATCATATACGTTTTCATCTCCGTACTTTGCTCTCAATATATTACCCTCTTCAAACATAGCTCTTATTGCCGAATTATTGTTTACTAGAGGTTCCATTTTCTTTGATATCATTTACTACATCTCCTCGTCTTCTATTTTACTGCGTCCATTCCTACATTTAACGCTTTTACGTTAAGTGCAACCAGTTTTTCCTTCATATTTGCTTTCAAAATTGCTTCCCAATTGATATTGTCCAGTCCCATCTTTTTGATGATAGTGCCTAGTAATATCATATTAGCTGCCTTCTCGTTTCCTAGTTCTTTGGCCATCTTAGTAGCATCAACAACTTTTGTTTCAACAGTCTTACTGATTTCGTCAATTACGTCTTTTGCATAAACCTGATCTCCTGTAAGCACTGACATTGTAGGAATTTCAACTTCATTTACTACAACAACGCCATTTGGCTTTACATAATCAAGATTTCTAAGTGCTTCCATCTTCTCAAAAGATACCAAAATATCGGCATCCCCTTTTTCTATAACTGGTGAATATACATGCTCGCCATAACGAACTTGTGACGATACACTTCCGCCTCTTTGGGACATTCCATGAATTTCACTCATTTTTACATCGTATCCGGCTTCCATCAAGCCAATTGTTAATATTTTGCTGGCAAGGATTGTGCCTTGACCACCTACGCCTACTAATAAAATGTTCTTTGTCATGACTTAATCCTCCTTCTCTATTGCGTTCTTTGGACATACTTGTGTACAAACATCACAACCAACACAAGTACTGCTGTCTATTGATACCTTCTTTTTATCTGCATCAAATCGCAACGCAGGGCAGCCTGTTGTCTGACATATTTTACATCCAATACATTTTTCTTCATTTACTACGTTCTTTGTGGTAAACAGATCATCAAATTCATCTAAATCCTCTTGTGAGAATTTTTTCAATACGCATGGGTATCTTGTGATGATTACTGATGGTTCGTCAAGTTTTAGGAATTCATCTAAAGCTGCGTCAACCTCAGCCAAATTATTAGGATCGATTACCTTAACGTGTTTTACACCTATAGCTTTTACAACATCTTCTATCTTTATCAATGTTGTTGGCTCTCCTTTTACAGTAAATCCTGTTCCTGGATTTTGTTGGTGTCCTGTCATTCCAGTGATTCTATTGTCCAAAATAATATTTACTGTGTTGCTATTGTTATAAACTGTATTAATAAGAGAGTTTATCCCTGTATGGAAGAATGTAGAATCGCCTAAAACTGTAACTACTCTCTTTCCAACATTTCCTCTGTTAAATACCATCTGTGCTCCATGTCCCACACTTATACTAGCTCCCATACAAACAGTTGAATTCATTGCATTATATGGTTTGCCTGCTGCCAATGTGTAGCAACCAATGTCGCCACTAATCATAATATCTTTTCTCTTTCCTAATCTAAAGAAAAGTCCTCTATGTGGGCAACCAGCGCAAAGTGATGGTGCTCTGTCAGCAATTTTTGTCTTGTCATATTCTACTACGTCAAGAGTTTTGCCTGTTAAACATTTTCTTACTACATCTGGTGTCATCTCACCATATGAAGGGAATAAATCTTTTCCAGTACATTGAATCCCTTGGATACGAACAAACTCTTCGATATATGGATCGTCTTCTTCTAATATGTAAACTTTATCTACTTTGCCACAGAAATCCTTTATCATATCTTTTGGCATTGGATTTGTATAACCTAGTTTTAGGTATGATGCGTCTTCGCCAAAGACTTCTTTTGCATAATAGTAACAGATTCCAGAGGCAATAACGCCGACTTTGGTTCCTGCCATTTCCATCTTATTAAACTGACTCTTTTCGCTGTACTCTGCAAGATTGTTCATTCTTTCTTCAACTTTTACTCTAAGTACTCTTGAGTGTGCAGGAAGTGCAACGTATTTCTTTGGGTTATGTTCCCATTTTTTTAGTGGAACTTCTACTCTGTCCGAAACCTCCACCATTGACTTGGAATGGCATACTCTAGTAGTCATTCTAATAAGTACAGGTGTGTCAAATTTCTCACTTAAATCGTAAGCTTCTTTTACCATATCTATACATTCTTGGCTGTTTGCTGGTTCAAACATTGCAATTTTTCCCATCTTTGCATAGTTTCTATTGTCCTGTTCATTTTGGGAAGAAAACATTCCTGGTTCGTCAGCAGTAATTACTACTGTTCCACCGTTAACTCCCATATAAGCAAATGTCATAAGTGGGTCAGCTGCTACATTAACACCTACGTGTTTCATTGAAGCCATACTTCTTGCTCCTGCCATCGATGCCCCGATTGCGCTTTCCATGGCAACCTTTTCGTTAGGTGCCCACTCTGCATATATTTCTTCATATGTTGCTAAATTTTCAAGTATTTCTGTACTTGGAGTCCCTGGATATGCAGCTGCGTGTTTCACACCTGCTTCGTAGGCTCCTCTTGCGATTGCTTCATCGCCTGTCATTAATTTTTTCATCGATTTGCTTTCCTCTCTTATTTGCTAGCCATCATACTACAAGCCAACAGCGAATAGTATTTTTCTTCAAAACTTGCGCTTCTTGAATTAAGGGCGATGGGACATTTTGCACCAACGACGCATCCTGCCATCAAAGTATTTCCAAACTCAAGTAGAGCTTTTACCATCATATTTCCCGAATATATATTAGGTACTAAGAATATATCTGTTTCTCCACAAACCGGACTGTTATATCCTTTGATTTTAGCTGCTTCCTTATTTACTGCTAAATCCATTGAAATTGGTCCTGCAATAAAGCAGTTTTCAATTTCACCATTGTTTGCCATATCTTCAAGTGCTTTTGCATCTACAGTTTCCGGCATCTTTGGGTTTACTACTTCAACGGCGCAAACTGCCGCTATCTTTGGTTTATCGTATCCAAACCCTCTAAACATTTCTACTGCATTTATTGCAATAGCCTTTTTTTGTTCAAGGTCTGGGTATAAAATCATTCCACCGTCTGTTACTCCTACTATTTTGTGATACTTCTCAATATCCAAAAGGGCAACATGGGAAATTGGTCTTCCTGTTCCTATGCCAGTTTCTTTATTTACAACTGCTTTAAGCAGCGTAGCTGTTTGCATCAAACCTTTTTGCAAAAAATCTGCTTGACCATTTTTTATTAATTCTATGGCCTTTGCCGCACATTCTTCGTCTGTCAGGCAATTTATGATATTTTCTTTTGAAATATCTACTCCATGGAGTTTTCCTTTTTCAATAATCTCATCTTCTTTGCCTACTAATATGTAATCAAGGATTCCCTCTTCATGGGCCTTTAAAATTGCTTCCAATGTATGCTCATCATGTGCACATGCTACAGCAACTGTTTTTTTAGGAGCCGTTCCTACCATTTCTCTAAGTTCTTTAAAGTTTTTTATTGTCACTAATAAAGCCTCCTCTCTTTTCCTGCCACTATTTTAGTTCCAATTGGGTCATTTGTCAATGGAATTGTTCACATTTTATGTATATTTTTTTGCTAGAATGCATAATTACTCGCACTTTGTATATATTATCTGGATTTGTATGCATAATTACTCACTCGTTATGTATATTTCTTTTCATAATGTATAATTATTCTCTCTCTTGATATGTGGTGTGCAGCAACTTATGTGCTTTCATTCCTCCTGCCATTCCAAGATATTCTTTATACAGTTTTTTGATTACCGGATTGTTGTGAGATTTTCTAATAAATTTATCTCTATCTGCAGTGTACAGTGCCTTGGCTCTTTCTTCCTTTATATTGCCCCAGTTTCTAACATGTGCCGGTTGCAAAGGTTGTCCGCCTCCGTTTATGCACCCTCCTGGACAAGCCATAATTTCGATAAAGTCAAAGTGCTCGCCTGCTTGAACTCGCTTTATTAGTTCTCTTGCATTGCCAAGTCCATGGGCAACTGCCGCTCTTAACGTCAAATCTGCAACCTTAACCTCTGCAATTTTTATATCGTCTTGGCCTCTAACGTCAACGTAATCTATGGAGTCTGAGCTAGTTCCGTTAATAAGGTCTGCCACAGTTCTAAGTGCCGCCTCCATTACTCCTCCAGTAGCTCCAAATATTGTGCCTGCCCCTGATGACTCCCCTAAAGGATTGTCAAATTGGCTATCTCCTAAGTTTACAAAATCAACTCCGATGCTCTTTATCATTCTCGAAAGTTCTCTAGTGGTAATAACGATATCTACATCTCTAAGTCCGCCCACTTCAAGCTCCGGTCTCTTTGCTTCAAACTTCTTTGCTGTGCAAGGCATAACAGATACCACAACGATATTCTCTGGATCAATATTATTTTTCTCAGCGTAATAGCTCTTAATAATAGCGCCCAGCATTTCTTGTGGTGATTTGCATGTCGACAAATTGTCCAACATATCTGGGAAATTATGCTCGCAAAATTTTACCCATCCTGGTGAACACGATGTAATTAGTGGCAATTTCCCGCCACCTCTTATTCTGTCTATAAGTTCTGTTGCTTCTTCCATTATAGTAAGGTCTGCCCCTGTATTTGTATCAAATACTTTATCAAACCCTATCATTCTAAGGGCTGTTACCATTTTGCCTGTGACATCAGTTCCAATAGGAAGTCCAAATGCCTCTCCCAAAGCTGCTCTTACTGCTGGCGCTGTTTGCACCACCAAAAGCTTCTCGTGGTCTTTTAATACTTCCCAGATTTCATCAAGATTGGAACATTCTTGCAACGCTCCTGTAGGACAAACATTTATACACTGTCCACAATTTACGCATTGGGTATTGTCAATTCCTACATTAAAGGTTGTCCCTATTACTGTGTCAAACCCTCTGTTTATTACGTCAATAGCTCCCACTGTCTGAACTGAGTTGCATACGCTGACGCACCTTCTACACAGTATGCATCTATTTGGGTCTCTTCTAATAGATATTCCACAGTCAAGTTCCAAAACTTCGTTTGCTGTAATGACTTCCTGATATTTTTTGTAGTTATCAAAGTCTGTATCCATTTGGTTTGCCAAGGTTTGTAACTCACAGCCAGAATTGGCTTTTGTACAACTTTGACACATTGCAGGATGGTTTGACAGAATCAATTCCAAATTCTTTTTTCTGAAATTTAATAACTCAGAAGTATGGGTTTTGATATTCATTCCTTCTGCAACTGGGTGAACACAAGAGGCTTGCCAGTTCTTGTAACCTTCTATCTCTACTAGACACATTCTACAACATCCAATTTCGCTTACATCTTTTAGGAAACAAAGACTTGGTATCTTGATATTTATTTCTTTTGCAGCTTCCAAAATAGTATAGTCTTCCGGTACGAAAACTTCTATGCCGTCTATGGTTAAATGTACTTTATTCATATCCAAATCTCTCCTTTATGCGTTCTTCATGATTGACTTAAATGGACATTTGGCCATGCAAACACCACATTTAATACATTTTTCATTATCGATTGTGTAAGGCGTATCTTTGTCACCAGAAATACAACCAACTGGGCAGTTCTTTTTACAAACTCCACATCTCTTGCAAGTTTCTTCAAGGATAACGTATCTAAGCATTGAAATACAAACGCCAGCCGGACATTTTTTGTCAACGACATGGGCAATGTACTCATCTTTAAAATATTGTAATGTTGACAATACTGGATTTGGTGCTGATTGACCAAGTCCACAAAGTGACCCTCTCTTAATAGTGTCTGCCAATGACTCCAGTTCGTCCAGATCTTCAATGGTTCCTGTTCCTTCTGTAATATTTGTCAGTATTTGCAACATTCTCTTTGTCCCTATTCTACATGGAGGACATTTCCCGCAAGACTCTTCCACTGTGAATTCAAGGAAAAACTTTGCAATATCTACCATACATGTGTCTTCGTCCATTATAATAAGCCCACCTGAACCCATCATTGAACCAAGTCTAATCAAGGATTCAAAATCCATAGGGTTGTCCAAATAGGTTGCTGGTATACATCCTCCTGATGGCCCACCGGTCTGTGCTGCCTTGAATTCTTTGCCGTTTGGAATGCCTCCACCTATATCATAGACAATTTCTCTAAGTGTAGTTCCCATAGGTATTTCCACAAGTCCTGTATTATTAATTTTGCCACCTAGGGCAAATACTTTTGTTCCTTTTGATTTGACTGTGCCTATTGCATTGTACCAATCAGCACCATTTATAATGATCTGTGGCACGTTGGCTAATGTTTCCACATTGTTTAATACGGTCGGTCTGCCAAACAATCCTTTTCTAGCTGAATGTGGTGGTTTTGTCCTCGGTTCGCCTCTATTTCCCTCGATGGAAATCATAAGTGCCGTTCCTTCTCCACATACAAATGCTCCCGCTCCAAGTCTTATTTCTATATCAAATTCCAATCCTTTTTGAAGGATGTTATTGCCAAGCAAACCATATTCTCTCGCTTGGTCAATGGCAAGGCTTAATCTTTCAACAGCTATTGGATATTCTGCTCTAACATAAACAAATCCTCTGGTTGCTCCCACTGCGTATCCGGCAATTATCATCGCCTCTATTACTGAGTGTGGATCGCCCTCAAGTATTGATCTGTCCATAAATGCTCCTGGATCACCTTCGTCAGCGTTGCAGCAAATATACTTTTCTTTTTCTTGAACTATTGCAGATGATTCCCATTTTCTTCCTACTGGAAATCCACCGCCTCCTCTGCCTCTTAATCCTGATTCTTTTATTTCTTCAATTACGTCTTCTGGCTCCATCTTTGTCAACACTTTTCCAAGTGCCTCATATCCACCAAATGCAATATATTCGTCTATGCTTTCTGGATTAATTCTGCCACAATTTCGTAATGCGATTCTCATCTGTTTTGAGAAAAAGTCCTCTTGGTTCTTGGATACTAATCTATCAACTATATTTCCCTTTTTTATATGCTCTGTCCATATTTCTTCCATATCTTCTGGCTGTACATTTGTGTACATAATATTGTGTGGTTGAACTACCATAATAGGTCCTTCTGCACAAAGTCCAAAACATCCAGTTTTTATCATCTCAACTTTTTGTTCCATATTGTCTCTACTAATAAGTTCTTCTAGCTTTGCTCTTATCTTTAGTGAACCGGAGGAAGTACATCCCGTACCACAGCAAGTTAATATATGTATTTTATCTTCGCTTTGGTGCACTGCACCATCTCTACTACCTAGGGATTCAAGAGTTTTCTCTCTTATCTGTCCCATTTCGTCAATTGTTATTGCCACTTTCTGTTCCTCCTATCTACATTTTTTCGTATTTATCAATTATTCCATCTACTTCTTCTGGTGTCAAACGTCCATACACCTCGTCATTTACTGTTACCACTGGTGCTAAACCACAAGCCCCTATGCAACGGCAAGAGTCTAATGAAAACTTACCATCTTCGCTACATTCTCCTACGTCAAGTGAAAGTCTTTCCTGAAATTTCGCCAAGACTTCTGCAGAGCCTTTTACATAGCAAGCTGTACCCATGCAAACATTTATTCTATATTTACCTTTTGGCGTTAGTGAAAATTGCGAATAAAATGTTACCACACCATATACTTTTGCCATGGACATATCAAGTCCTTCTGCAATTATCTTTTGGACTTCGTATGGCAAATATCCATACAGTTCCTGCGCTTCATGAAGTACTGGTATTAATGCACCTTTTTCTTCTTTGTGTTTATCGATTATTTCTCTAAGTTTTTCTTCTTTTTCGGCCATTTCATTACAGTTACACATAAAATTACTCCTTTTCTTTCATATATATATCTACTTTATCAATCCAAGGTATCTTTTGTCAAGTAGAACATATTTAATATGTAAATATTCTTTTTTTTTATTTACTTTGCACTATTTTGAGATATAATAATACCTATTATACTAGTTAATAAATGATAAAAGCAAAGGAGAAAATATTTCTATGAGAACACAACTTTTGGCTCTACGAGAAAAAATGAAAGAGCAAAATATAGACATATATATTATTCCAACCACTGACTATCATGGTTCTGAATATGTTAATGAATTCTTCACCTGTAGAAAATATATTTCTGGTTTCACCGGTTCTGCCGGAACTCTAATTGTCACTTTGACTGATGCCGGTCTATGGACTGATGGGCGCTATTTTCTACAAGCAAAAGATCAGCTGGCAAACTCTGGCATTGATCTATACAAGATGGGCAACTCTGGTGTCCCAACTATTCTGGAATATCTTGATATCAAGCTATGTCAAAATGACGTTCTTGGTTTTGATGGACGTGTGCTTTCTGCCGCTCTAGGTCAAGATATCCAAGACATCGCTTTATCAAAGGACGTTAAAATTCTTCACAATGTGGATTTGGTCGGTGACGTTTGGCCTAATCGACCAGCTATTAACCCTGCTCCAATATATGCTTTGCCTGATTCTGTCACTGGTGAAACTGCCTCTGACAAATTATCAAGAATTCGAACGGAAATGGAGTCCTTTGGCGCAACTTACCATTTGTTAACTAGCCTTGAGGACATAGCTTGGCTTTTCAACTTAAGGGGAAGTGACATTGAGCATTCGCCTGTTTTCTTTGCCTATGCTTTAATTAGCCTAGACTCTGTAAAACTCTATGTTAACAAGGAAGCTCTCGGCCACGCTCCTCTACCCGACTCTGTATCAATTTGCAATTATGATGACATTTTCTTTGACTTAGAAAACCTCGACTCAAGTCAATCTATTATCCTTGATGAGAATTCTGTAAATTATTCTCTGTTAATGAAACTGCCCCCTGATTTATTAGTAATAAACTCAAAGAATCCTTCTGAGTTTATGAAGTCAATAAAAACCTCTAGTGAAATATCTCATACCAAAGCTATCCACGTCAAAGACGGTGTTGCCATGGTCAATTTTCTCTATTGGCTAAAGTCCAATGTGGGCCAAATTCCTATGACTGAAATCTCGGTCTGCGACTATCTTTATAAATGTCGCAGGGAAGATGAGGCTTTCTTTGACCTGAGTTTTGATACCATCGCCGGCTACGGTGAAAACGGCGCAATTATTCACTATAATCCTAAGGAATGTCAAAGTTCTAACATCGGTATGGATAGTTTTTTGCTGGTCGACTCTGGTGGTCACTACAACTACGGCACAACTGATATTACTAGAACTATTTCTCTTGGTCACCTGACTAAAAAAATGAAGTCGGATTACACGACTGTTTTAAAATGTAACATTGCTCTAGCAAGTTGTAAGTTCAGGGAAGGAACAAGTGGACTAGCGCTAGATTCCATCGCTCGTCAACCTTTGCACCGTTGTGGTTATGACTACAACCATGGAACTGGTCATGGTGTTGGCTTTATGTTAAGTGTCCACGAAGGGCCTAACACTATCTCCCCTCGTTCTGCCTCAAGCTATTTTTATCCATCAATGATAACTAGCAACGAACCCGGTTTATATTTGGAAGGGGAATATGGCATACGCTTAGAAAATGAGATTTTATCGGTGCCGTCTGAAAGCAACGAATTTGGCAGTTTTCTGGAATTTGAAACTATAACCTACTGCCCTTTTGATCGCAATGCAATTGTGCCATCTCTCTTAACTCCTAGTGAGTTATCATGGCTCAACTGTTACCACCAAACCGTTTACGACACTTTATCTGAATATCTGGATTCTGCCCAAAAAGCTTGGCTCTTTGCAGAAACAAGACCTTTATAGTATTTACACCAAGTATTGCGAGTGGATCAACTGCACTTTCCTGCCGATCCAATCCCTTTTCAAAATGTGCGGGGCATTGTTGTGAGGTTTTTCAAAT
>JAVXAG010000033.1:14029-17023 GCA_036660615.1 Anaerovoracaceae bacterium | reverse complement strand
TTGTTATTGCAGCTGTCAATGTTGTCTTACCATGGTCAACGTGACCGATTGTTCCGATGTTTACGTGTGGCTTATTTCTTTCGTACTTTTGCTTTGCCATTTTAAATTCCCTCCTAATTTTAAGGTTTAATTTTAATTAAAACTATTTAATTTATTTATTAAGTTTTTCAACTAAACTATCTGGTAACTTTTCAAAGTGGTCGAATTGCATTACATATACACCACGACCCTGAGTTTTTGATCTTAAGTCAGTTGAATATCCGAACATTTCTGAAAGAGGAACCATTCCTCTAACTGCTACTGCTCCACTATTCATATCCGAACCTTCGATTCTACCTCTTCTTGAACTGATGTCTCCGATTACATCTCCCATATATTCTTCTGGAACTGTAACTTCAACCTTAAATACTGGTTCAAGTAGTATTGGTTTAGCTTTCTTAGCAGCTTCTCTAAATGCCATCGATGCGGCAATTTTGAATGCCATTTCTGATGAGTCGACTTCATGATATGAACCATCATATAGTTCAACACCAAGGTCAACGACTTGGTATCCTGCAATAGGTCCATTTTGCATAGCTTCGACAATACCGTCTTCGATCTTAGGGATATATTCTTTTGGAATAGCTCCACCAACGATTGAGTTCTTGAATTCGAAACCAGCTCCTGGCTCTCTTGGGTATACTCTAATCTTAACGTGACCATATTGTCCATGACCACCAGACTGCTTAGCATATTTGTTATCAACTTCAGCATTTGCTGAAATTGTTTCTTTATAGGATACTTGTGGTGTACCAACGTTTGCTTCAACTTTGAACTCACGAAGTAATCTATCTACGATGATTTCCAAGTGAAGTTCTCCCATTCCAGCAATAATTGTTTGACCAGTTTCCTCATTTGTATAAGTCTTGAAAGTTGGATCTTCTTCAGCAAGCTTTGCAAGTGCAAGGCCCATCTTTTGTTGACCAGCTTTTGTCTTTGGCTCAATAGCGATTTCAATAACTGGATCTGGGAATACCATTGATTCTAGTATTATCTCCTGCTTTTCATCGCATAATGTGTCGCCTGTTGTTGTATCTTTTAGACCAACAGCTGCTGCAATATCTCCAGAGTAAACTACTTCAAGTTCTTCTCTCTTGTTTGCATGCATCTGAAGTATTCTTCCGATTCTTTCTTTCTTGCCCTTTGTTGAATTATAAACATATGAGCCAGATTTTAGTGAACCAGAGTAAACTCTAAAGAATGCAAGTTTACCTACAAACGGGTCAGCCATTATCTTAAATGCTAACGCTGAGAAAGGACCATTATCATCTGCATGTCTTTCCTCTGTTTCTTCGGTACCAGGAACAATTCCTGTAATTGGCGGGATATCAAGTGGTGATGGCATGTAATCAATTACAGCATCAAGCATCATTTGAACGCCCTTGTTTCTATAAGCAGATCCACAAATTACTGGAATCATTCTTCCTGCAATTGTTTCTTTTCTTATAGTCGCCTTAATTTCTTCTTTTGTTGGTTCTTCACCCTCTAAGAATTTCATCATTAGTTCTTCATCACATTCGGAAACGGATTCAACTAACTTTTCTTTCCATTCGTGGGCTAATTCGGACATTTCTTCAGGAATTTCTCTTATTTCAAATTCTTTTCCTAATTCATCCAAATATATCTCTGCTTTCATTTCTACTAAATCGATAATTCCTACAAAACTATCTTCAGCACCAATTGGTAGTTGTACAGGTACTGCATTTGCCTTTAGTCTGTCTTTTACCATTTGGACAACTCTAAAGTAATCTGCTCCCATAATATCCATCTTATTAACAAAGATCATTCTTGGAACACCATACTTTTCTGCTTGTCTCCATACAGTTTCTGACTGAGGTTCAACTCCGCCTTTTGCGCAAAGTACTGTTACTGCTCCATCTAGGACTCTTAGTGATCTCTCAACTTCAACTGTGAAATCCACGTGTCCTGGAGTATCTATAATATTAATCCTGTGATTCTTCCATTGTGCTGTAGTAGCTGCAGAGGTTATAGTGATACCACGTTCTTGCTCTTGCTCCATCCAGTCCATTGTTGCTGCACCTTCATGAGTCTCCCCAAGTCTGTGGGTTTTTCCTGTATAGAATAATATTCTCTCTGTTGTTGTGGTTTTACCCGCATCGATATGCGCCATAATTCCGATATTTCTTGTTTTTTCTAACGAAAAACTTCTAGGCATCTTATATCCTCCCTTCTACTTTCTTCTAAATATATCATTCAAGTCAATTACCATCTAAAGTGAGCAAATGCTTTATTAGCTTCTGCCATCTTATGAGTATCTTCTTTCTTCTTTACAGATGCTCCTGTACCATTTGATGCGTCCATTAACTCTTTTGCAAGTCTTTCTGACATTGTTCTTTCGCCTCTAAGTCTAGTATATTTTGTTAACCATCTTAGGCCTAAAGTTTGTCTTCTTTCGACTCTAACTTCGATTGGAACTTGATAGTTTGCACCACCAATTCTTCTTGCTTTAACTTCTAGCACTGGCATGATATTATTCATTGCCTTTTCAAATACTTCCAAAGGTTCTTCGCCTGTTACTTCTTTGATCTTGTCAAAGGCACCATAAACGATAGATTGTGCTGTTCCTTTTTTTCCATCTAGCATTATGCTGTTGATTAGCTTAGCTACTACAACACTGCCGTATACTGGATCTGGAAGTACGTCTCTCTTTGGTATATTACCTTTTCTTGGCACTTCTCTTCCCTCCTCGCTTGATAATTTTGTGTACTACTGCGTCATTGTCTTCTTCGTGGTTGCTCGTGTACGCTATGTACTACTCGCTTCCCTCTCTGAAAACATTCCTTGTATTTCGCAAAATTCTCTGCGCGATACAAATCTTTTTTATATCTACTGCATCATTATTCTGCATCATTGTCTTCTTCGTGGTTACTGTTGTACGATACGCACTACCGCTTCTCTCTGAAAACATTCCTTGTATTTGGCAAATCTCTCTGC
>JAVXAG010000033.1:8187-13929 GCA_036660615.1 Anaerovoracaceae bacterium | reverse complement strand
TACGCACTACCGCTTCTCTCTGAAAACATTCCTTGTATTTGGCAAATCTCTCTGCGATACAATTCTTTCTGCAATACATTTTTTGACTAGATACAACGCTTTACATTAGTACTGTTCAAAACTACCTGCACAATTAATTTCAAGTTATAACTTCTAAATTGCACATCTCTCTTCACCTCTTGCTACTAACAAAAGATTACTCTACACAACCCGGCAATTTAAATTGGTTATGCAGTCTGTTACGGGGGTACTCGACAACCTTACAATAAGGAAGCCGCGGCGCTCAATATATTTATTTATATATATATTAAGGGCTCTTTACATTCCCGATAATTTCATTATTTCTTTTTAGGTCTCTTAGCACCGTATTTTGAACGGCTCTGACCTCTGTTTGCTACGCCAGCTGCGTCAAGAGTTCCTCTAACGATGTGATATCTTACACCTGGAAGGTCCTTAACTCTTCCACCTCTGATTAGTACAACACTATGTTCTTGTAGGTTGTGACCAATACCAGGGATGTAAGCAGTTACTTCGATACCGTTAGTTAAACGTACTCTTGCAACTTTCCTCAAAGCTGAATTAGGCTTCTTTGGTGTTACTGTCTTTACTGAAGTACATACGCCTCTTTTTTGAGGTGAGTTTGTGTCAGTCGTTACTCTTCTGATGGAATTCATTGCTTTTCCAAGAGCAGGAGCTGTTGACTTTCTTACAGCACGTGTTCTGCCGTCGCGAACTAATTGGTTAATTGTAGGCATTTTTTTCTCCTTTCATACAAAAGTAAATATATTTTCAGATAAAATAGCCCTAATCTTTGAAAAATAGGGCCAAATTAACTCAAAACCAATAGTAATTTTATCATGTTTATATAGGTATTGTCAATGTTATTCTATTCCACCTCTATAAAATCAGGTTCTTCTATTTTGTCATTTAGGACAACTTTTACATCATCCATTTCTTCAACTGTCACAATTTCTTCTACCTGAGTTTCAGTGATTTCTTCCTCTTCTTCATCTTCGCTAGGCTTATTTGAATAAGATTCCATATATTCGGTATTTACACCATAATCAAGACCTATGTTCTTGTATCGTTTCATACCAGTACCGGCAGGAATTAACTTACCGATAATAACATTTTCTTTTAATCCTAACAACTTATCGTTTTTGCCTTTTATAGCTGCATCTGTTAAAACTCTAGTAGTTTCTTGGAATGATGCCGCTGACAAGAATGAACTTGTTGCTAGAGATGCCTTTGTGATACCAAGTAATACTCTTTTTGACACTGCAATTTCTCCATCAGCTGCTAAAGCCACTTCGTTTGCTTCGTCAAGTTCGAATTTACCATATAATCCACCTGGAAGTAGGGTTGTATCACCAGCGTCTTCAATTTTGTACTTTGATAACATCTGGCTTACGATTACTTCAACGTGCTTATCATTAATATCTACACCTTGTTGTTTGTATACACGCTGTACTTCTTTTAGTAAGTACTGGTATACACCCTCAACGCCGTTAAGTCTTAAAATATCATGTGGATTTAGTGGTCCACGAGTGATTTGTCCACCGGCATACAAGTAATCTCCTACTTTTACGTTAATACGTGCTCCGTAAGGTATTACATATGCAGTTTCTTCTTCACCTCTAATTGTAACCTCAGTTTTGTTGTCTGTTCTTGTTTCAATTGATACAACTGTACCATCAAACTCACATATCTCAGCAAGACCTTTTGGTTTTCTAGCTTCAAATAGTTCCTCAACTCTAGGAAGACCATGAGTGATATCACTTCCGGCTACTCCACCAGTATGGAATGTTCTCATTGTTAGCTGTGTACCTGGCTCACCGATTGATTGAGCCGCGGTAATACCAACTGCTTCACCAATGTTTACGCCTTCGCCTGTAGCAAGATTTCTTCCGTAACATTTTGCACATATACCTGTTCTGCTATGGCAAGTCATTACCGATCTAATTGCAACTGATTCAATACCAGAATCTTCAATTCGCTCTGCTGCGGCTTCTGAAATTTCTTGGTTTTGTTCTACAATCACTTCACCAGTTTGTGGATCAGCAATATCTATCAATGCAATTCTGCCTGAAATACGTTGTCTCAATGGCTCGATTATTTCCTTGCCATCAGTGAATGCCATTACTTCAACACCTTCATCAGTTCCACAATCCATTTCTCTTACGATTACGTTATGTGATACGTCAACAAGTCTTCTTGTCAAATAACCTGAGTCGGCTGTTCTTAGAGCAGTATCGGCAAGACCTTTTCTAGCTCCATTTGATGAAATAAAGTACTCTAATACTGAAAGTCCTTCACGGAAGTTTGCCTTGATTGGAATTTCCACAGTTTTACCTGTAGCATTAGCCATAAGTCCACGCATACCACCGATTTGTCTAATCTGGTTCTTACTACCTCTGGCACCTGAGTTGGCCATGATGAACAGATTGTTTAGTGGATCCAATGAACTCATTAACGCATCTGCTACATCTTCAGTAGTTTTACTCCATATTTCAATTACTTTGTCATATCTTTCTTGATTTGACATCATACCCATTCTATATGCTTTTTCGTACTTATCTACTTCTTTTTCTGAAGCTGCAATAATACTTGCCTTTGCTTCAGGAATTTCCATGTCAGAAATACTAATTGAAACTGCTGCTTTTGTAGAATAATGATACCCAGTATCCTTGATATAGTCTAGCATAATAGCTGTTCCTGTATTTCCATGTACTCTATAACATTTATCTATAATTTGAGCAAGTTTTTTCTTGTCGCACAAGAAGTCAACCTCTAGTGAATATGGATCAACAGTTCTGTCTACATATCCTAAGTCCTGTGGGATTTCCTGATTAAAGATAAATCTTCCAACAGTTGACTCAACTAGTTTTCCCCTTGTATCGCCATCAATATACATTCTAACTTTGACTCTTGCATGAATACCAACAACGTGGTTTTGATATGCCATAAGCATTTCATCAATGTTAGTAAATACTTTTCCATCACCTTTTTCTGCTGCTGTACTTCTCTCAACAATTCCTGGATGAGTCAAATAGTAACTTCCCAAAATCATATCCTGTGTAGGCGTAGTAATTGGAGAGCCATCTTTTGGCGCCAAAATATTGTTTACAGAAAGCATCAAAAATCTTGCTTCTGCTTGTGCTTCTACTGAAAGTGGTACGTGAACAGCCATCTGGTCACCGTCAAAGTCAGCATTAAACGCAGTACATGCAAGTGGGTGAAGTTTGATTGCCTTGCCCTCTACTAGCACTGGTTCAAAAGCTTGAATACCTAATCTATGAAGAGTAGGCGCACGGTTTAGCATTACTGGATGTTCTTTAATAACACCTTCCAAAACGTCCCAAACTTCTGGTTTTACTTTTTCTACCATTCTCTTTGCACTCTTGATATTATGTGCATATCCACCTGCTACCAATTCTTTCATGATAAAAGGTTTAAAGAGTTCTAGTGCCATCTTCTTAGGAAGTCCACATTGGTAGAATTTTAGTTCTGGTCCTACTACGATTACTGAACGTCCAGAGTAGTCAACACGCTTTCCAAGTAAGTTCTGTCTAAATCTACCTTGCTTACCTTTTAGCATGTCTGACAGTGATTTTAACGGTCTTGAACCAGGCCCAGTTACAGGTCTGCCTCTTCTTCCGTTATCTATCAATGAGTCTACTGCTTCTTGTAACATTCTTTTCTCATTTCTTACAATGATATCAGGTGCTCCAAGTTCTAATAATCTGTTCAATCTATTATTTCTGTTTATTACTCTTCTATATAAGTCATTTAGGTCAGAAGTCGCAAACCTACCACCGTCCAGTTGTACCATAGGTCTTAAGTCTGGTGGAATTACAGGGATAACTTCAAGAACCATCCATTCAGGCTTGTTGTGTGAAAGTCTAAGAGCTTCAACAACCTCAAGTCTTCTAACGATTCTTATTTTCTTCTGTCCGCTAGCATCTTTTAATTTTTCTCTAAGGTCATCTGAAAGAGCTTCCAAATCAATCTGAGACAAAAGTTCTCTGACTGCTTCAGCACCCATAGCTGCCTTAAATGTACTTCCATATTGTTCTTTTGTTTCTCTATATTGCTGTTCTGTCAAAATTTCTTTATAGCCAAGGCTGGATTCTCCAGGATCGGTTACGATATATGCTGCAAAATAAAGAACTTTTTCTAAGTTTCTAGGAGTGATGTCAAGAATCAATCCCATTCTTGACGGAATCCCTTTAAAGTACCAAATATGTGAAACTGGGGCTGCTAATTGTATATGTCCCATTCTCTCTCTTCTAACCTTCGCTTTTGTTACTTCAACACCGCAACGGTCACAAACGATACCCTTATATCTGATTCTTTTATATTTTCCGCAATGACATTCCCAGTCCTTCATAGGCCCAAAAATCTTCTCGCAAAATAAACCATCTTTTTCTGGCTTCAAAGTTCTATAGTTGATTGTCTCTGGCTTTGTTACCTCACCATGTGACCACTCAAGGATTTTCTCTGTTGATGCCAAATTGATTTGTAATGACTCAAAATTGTTTAATTCATAGTTGTTGTTATTGTTTTCGCTCAAGGAGTTCCTCCCCCTTCCTATAACTCATCTTTGAAGTTTCCTTCAAAGCTAAGATCTTCATTTTCATCTGCAAAATCGTCTTCGTCTTCATCTAATAATTCTTCGATGAATCCTTCTTTTAGTAATTGTTCTTCGCTTTCTAATTCAGCTTCAACATCCATTAATCCATCGATGCCTGCAACGTCATCATACTCTGCGACTTCTTTTATCTGAACTTCCTCGTTGTCTTCAGTCAATACTTTTACATCGAGTCCTAAACTTTGCATTTCTTTAATTAATACCTTAAATGATTCAGGAATTCCTGGTTCAGGAATGTTTTCTCCCTTTACAATAGCTTCGTAAGTTTTTACTCTTCCCACTATATCATCGGATTTCACTGTCAAAATTTCTTGTAATGTGTATGCTGCACCATATGCTTCAAGTGCCCATACTTCCATCTCTCCGAAACGCTGACCACCAAATTGAGCTTTACCACCTAAAGGTTGTTGTGTTACAAGTGAATATGGCCCCGTACTTCTTGCATGAATCTTATCATCAACAAGGTGATGGAGTTTTAACATATACATATATCCAACAGTTACTGGGTTATCAAAATACTCACCAGTTCTGCCATCTCTTAGTTGTAATTTACCAGTCTTTGAGTAACCACATTCGTCAAGCAAATTGATAATGTCTTTCTCTGTTGCTCCGTCAAATACTGGAGTTGCAATGTGCCATCCCTTTTTCTTTGCCGCAAGGCCCAAGTGGACTTCAAGTACCTGTCCAACGTTCATTCGAGATGGTACGCCTAGAGGGTTAAGCATTACTTGTAATGGTTGACCATTTTCCATGAAAGGCATATCTTCTTCAGGTAAAATTCTTGAAATTACACCCTTGTTTCCATGTCTTCCAGCCATTTTGTCACCAACATTAATTTTTCTCTTTGTTGCAATGTAACATCTTACCAGTTTGTTTACACCTGGTGGAAGCTCATCACCATTTTCTCTTGAGAAAATTCTAACGTCCACAACTATACCTGTTTCCCCATGAGGTACTTTTAGTGAAGTATCTCTAACTTCTCTCGCTTTCTCACCAAAGATAGCACGCAATAATCTTTCCTCAGCTGACAATTCAGTTTCACCCTTAGGTGTTACTTTACCAACTAAGACGTCTGATGAACTAACCTCAGC
>JAVXAG010000033.1:0-8087 GCA_036660615.1 Anaerovoracaceae bacterium | reverse complement strand
TTCTTTCCAAGTGCAATTTCACCAAGATCAGTTGAAGGACCATCTGCAAGAACTTCGCCTTCTTCTACGTGTTCGCCATGGTTAACAATAGGTCTTTGGTTAATACAAGTACCTTGGTTAGATCTCTTGAATTTTAATAATTTGTATTGGTCAAGGAGATTATTATCATCTCTTCTAATTGTTATCTTATCTGCATCAACAAATTCGATAGTTCCAGCAGCCTTAGCTAATATAACTACCCCTGAGTCTCTTGCTGCTTTGTATTCCATACCAGTGCCGACAATTGCCGCTTCTGTTACAAGAAGTGGTACTGCCTGACGTTGCATGTTGGCTCCCATTAGGGCTCTGTTAGCATCGTCGTTTTCTAGGAAAGGAATCATTGCTGTCGCTACTGATACTACTTGCTTTGGTGAAACGTCCATAAAGTCAATATTTTCTCTAGGAACCAAGGCGATTTCACCACCAGCTCCTCGAGATGCTACTTTAGCGTTAACAAAATGCCCATTTTCATCAAGTGGTTCGTTAGCCTGTGCAATTATTAATAATTCTTCTTCGTCTGCTGTTACATAATGAATATCTTTAGTAACAATTCCTGTTTTCTTGTCTACTCTTCTGTATGGAGTCTCAATAAAACCATATTCATCAACAATACCATAGGTAGTTAATGATCCAATAAGTCCAATATTTGGTCCTTCTGGAGTTTCTATTGGGCACATTCTTCCATAGTGGGATTGATGTACGTCTCTAACTTCGAATCCAGCTCTTTCTCTTGAAAGGCCTCCAGGTCCAAGGGCTGATAATCTTCTCTTATGAGTAAGCTCTGCCAACGGATTATTCTGGTCCATAAACTGAGATAACTGTGAACTACCAAAGAACTCTTTGATTGCAGCAGTTACTGGTCTAATATTCATTAGTGCTTGTGGAGTCGTTACCTCGATATCTTGAATAGTCATTCTCTCTTTTACTACTCTTTCCATCCTTGCAAGACCAATTCTAAATTGATTTTGTAAAAGTTCTCCTACAGTTCTAAGTCTTCTATTGCCCAAATGGTCAATATCGTCTACTGCACCAATGCCATAGTTCAAGTTCAAAATATAACTTACGGACGCAATTACGTCCTCTATTAAAATGTGTTTAGGCGACAAGTCGTTCTTTCGTTCAACTAGCTTCGCTTTTATTTCGTCTTCTGTTTCGCACTGTTCTAATATTTCTTTTAGAACAGGATAAAAAACCTTGGTTGCAACCTTTATGTCTGTTATATCAAAATCTACATAACAGTCAAGGTCAACAAAGTTATTTCCGATAATTTTTGTTGTTGTGCTTTCATCATCTTTAGCATAAACCAAAACATGCTGAACACCAGCGTTTTCAATTTGGAAAGCTAGTTGTCTTGATATCTTCTCTCCCTTTTCGGCTAAAATTTCACCGGTATTAGGATCAAATACGTCTTCAGCTACAACTGCTCCATTAACTCTGTTGGAAATCCCTAGTTTTTTATTGTATTTATATCTACCTACTTTTGCAAGATCATAACGCTTTGCGTCAAAAAATAGAGAATTTAGCAAAGACTTGGCACTTTCCATTGTTGGTGGTTCTCCTGGTCTTAGCTTCTTATATATTTCTTTTAATCCGGCTTCGTAGTCTTTTGTCGCATCTTTTTCAAGTGTTTTTCGGAGTCTAATATCATCTCCAAAAATATCTATAATCTCTTGGTCTGTACCAAATCCAAAGGCTCTCAGCAACGTAGTTACTGGTTGCTTTCTTGTACGGTCAACTCTAACAGAAATAATCTCATTAGAATCTGTCTCATACTCAAGCCAAGCTCCTCTATTTGGAATAACTGTAGTTGAATATAGCTTATTGTTTGATTTGTCTACAGTTACATCGTAGTAAGGTCCAGGGGAACGTACTAATTGAGTTACTACAACTCTTTCTGCACCATTATAAATGAAAGTCCCTTTTTCCGTCATTAACGGAAAATCTCCCATAAATACTTCTTGTTCCTTGACTTCACCAGTCTCCTTATTTACAAGCCTTACTTTTACTTTCAATGGAGCCGCGTATGTCACATCTCGCTCTTTGCATTCCTCTTGCTCATATTTTGGAGGATCGCTCAGAGAATAGTCGATGAACTCTAGTATTAAATTATCCGCATAATCCCTAATAGGTGAGATGTCCTCGAATACTTCGCTTAAACCTTCCTTAATAAACCAATCATAGGACTCAGTTTGAATCTGAATCAGGTTTGGCATTTCGCCAACTTCGTTGATTTTTGAGAAAGACATACGTTCTTTTCTACCTACTTTTACAGGTTTTGGCATATTTATCACTCCTTATAAACTTAACAAATTACATTCCGTCGCAGTCTAATATTATATATCAACCGCGTCAAACAATCAAGTACATTTTATAAACTTTTTATAAAAATAAAAGGCTTACCTGATTGTAAGCCTTTTATGAAAGTTTTATACATCTTAGTGGTGTTACTATTTTAGAACGATAGTAGCTCCAACTTCTTCTAACTGAGCTTTGATAGCTTCTGCTTCGCCCTTTTCTGCGCCTTCTTTAACGTTTGAAGGAGCTCCGTCTACTAATTCCTTAGCTTCTTTTAGTCCTAATCCAGTTATTTCTCTAACTGCTTTGATTACTTTAATCTTTTCTGCGCCGATTTCTTGAAGAACTACTGTAAATTCACTTTGTTCTTCAGCTACTGCACCTGCTACTGCACCTGCTGCTGCAACTGGTGCTGCTGCTGATACTCCAAACTCTTCTTCGCAAGCTTGTACTAACTCATTTAATTCTAAAACTGTCATAGCTTTGATAGCTTCGATAATTTGATCTTTATTCATTTTGATTCTCCTTTAATATTTTAAAATATTTTAACTCTATTTTTATTATTGTTTTTATTACTCTGCTTTTGCATCTGCAATAGCTTGGAAAGTTCTAACAACTTTTGAAAGTGGTGATTGAACGCTTCCCAAGAATTTTGAAATAAGGATATCTCTTGAAGGGATTTTAGCAACCGCTTCAATTCCAGCTTTGTCGAAGAATGTTCCTTCTACAACACCTGCCTTGAACTCCATTTTCTTATACTCTGTAATGATTCCATCAAGAACTCTTGCTGGAGATGTTGCATCTTCTTTGCTTATTGCTAATGCACTAGGTCCTTCAAGAACTTCTGCAAGTCCTGCAAATTCTGTTCCCTCGATAGCTCTCTTTACTAAAGTATTCTTATATACTGTATAGTCGATGTTCTCCTCACGAAGTTTTTTTCTCATAGCATCTGCTTGTGCAACTGTAGTTCCCATATAATCGATTACCACTGCTGATTGTGCATTTACTAATTTAGCTTTTATTTCATCAATAACAACTTGTTTTTGTTTTTGTGCTTCTACTGACATGTTTGTTATCTCCTTTCTGGAATTGCTCTCATGCAATTCACGAATTGGTACTCAATAAAAAAACCTTGCCTACTCCGAGACAAGGTCAATATCATTTATATATTGTACCTCGGCGAGGTTATGTTTTAAGCTTTTGCCCTCGCTGTCTACGGTTTGCATTCCTAATTAAATTGTCCAATTGTTAGATTAGCCAATGATAGCTGGATTAACTTTGATTCCAGGTCCCATTGTTGATGCTACTGTAACGCTCTTTAGGTATTGTCCTTTAGCAGCTGCTGGTTTTGCTTTAATGACTGCTTCTAGCAATGCATTGAAGTTATCTTGTAGCTTTTCTGGTCCAAAAGAACTCTTTCCAATTGGTGTATGGATGATGTTTGTTTTGTCTAGACGATATTCAACTTTACCAGCTTTAATCTCGTTTAGAGCTTTTTCAAGATCCATTGTTACTGTTCCTGATTTTGGATTTGGCATTAATCCCTTAGGTCCTAATACTTTACCTAAACGACCAACAACACCCATCATGTCAGGAGTAGCTACTACTACGTCAAATTCAAACCAGTTTTCTGTTTGGATTTTCTTAGCTAGCTCATCTGCTCCAACATAGTCAGCGCCTGCTGCTTCAGCTTCTGCTGCTTTTGGTCCTTTAGCAAATACAAGAACTCTCTTGCTTTTACCAGTTCCATGTGGAAGTACGATAGCTCCTCTAACCTGTTGGTCAGCATGTCTGCCATCTACGCCAAGTCTAATATGAACTTCTACAGTTTCATCAAACTTTGCTTTTGATGTTTCAACAACTAATTTCATAGCTTCTGTTACATCTTGTAATTCTGTTTTGTCAAACTTTGCAGTTGACTCTTTGTACTTTTTACCTCTTTTAGGCATATCTTTTACCTCCTTGTGGTACTTACGGCTTGTCACACTCTTCTTTGAAATTTCAAGTAACTCATCATGTGCATATACTTTTTGCATAAATTAACGCGCTTTGCTTCTAGCCATCTCTTGTACTTCTATTTCTAAATCAAGCATTTAACAATTGTTTACTATATAAACATTGCCTCCCACTCTAAATTAATCTTCTATAACGATTCCCATGCTTCTTGCTGTACCTTTAATCATTTCTGTTGCTGTTTCTACACTAGATGCATTTAAGTCAGGCATTTTAATCTTTGCGATTTCTTCTGCTTGTGCTCTAGTCAAAGTAGCGACTTTCTTTTTGTTAGGTTCGCCAGATGCTGAATCAAGTCCTGCTGCTTTCTTTAAAAGAACTGCTGCTGGTGGTGTCTTTGTGATAAATGTAAATGATCTGTCTGCATATACAGTGATTACTACTGGAATAATCATTCCTGGTTGGTCTTGTGTCTTTGCATTGAATTGTTTACAAAAGTCCATAATGTTGACACCTTTTTGACCTAATGCTGGTCCTACTGGTGGTGCTGGAGTTGCTTTACCGGCTGCAATCTGTAGCTTAATATATCCTTCAACTTTTTTAGCCATTTTATTTCTCCTTTCTTTATAGTTTGTCTACCTGTCCAAACTCAAGTTCGACTGGTGTATCTCTACCAAACATTGATACTTTTACACGCAATACTTGTTTTTCTTTGTTGATCTCTTCTACTACGCCCATAAAGCTTTCAAATGGACCACTAACAACTCGTACTGTGTCTCCAATTTCAATATCTAGATCGATATAAACTTTTTCTATCCCCATTCTTGCTACCTCTTCAGGAGTAAGTGGAATAGGCTCGGAGCCATGACCTACAAAACCTGTTACGCCTTGCGTGTTTCGCACTAAGTACCAGGATTCATTGGTAACAATCATCTTTATGATTACGTAACCTGGAAACATTTTTCTAGTCTTAATCTTACGCTGTCCGTTTTTTAGTTCTACTATGTCTTCTGTAGGCACAATGATACTTGGAATCAAATCCTGCATACCACGGTTTTCAACCATTTTTTCGATATTTACTTTTACCTTATTTTCATGGCCTGAATACGTATGCACAACATACCAATTTGCTTGGCCATCTCCTCTTATGCCTTCTCCGTCTAGGGGGGAAGCTATCTTATTTTCAATATCTGACATTTTTGTACCTTCTTATCCATAATCTGCTTAGTTCAAAGTGATTCCAAGAACAGCTTTAAGTGCTGCTAAGAATCCAGTGTCTACTAGCCAAAATCCCAATGCGAAAACCGCACAAGTTGTAAGTACTACTATTGTAAAAGAAGTTAATTCTTTTTTTGTAGGCCAAACTACTTTGCTCATCTCAACTTTAATACCCTTGAAATACTCTTTTGCACCGCCGCTTTTTTTAGCCTTAGTGACTGCATTTCTTTTTACATTGTCTCTCGTTGCCATATCATTCTCTCCTTACTTCGTTTCTTTGTGAAGAGTTTCCTTCTTGCAGAACTTGCAATACTTGTTGAATTCAATACGGTCAGGGTCATTCTTCTTATTCTTCATTGTATTGTAGTTTCTTTGCTTACACTCGGTGCAAGCTAATGTAACTTTTACTCTCATTTGATTGTCCTCCGTTAACTCAAAATTCAGAGCCAGTTAACCAGCTCTGTTTACTAATAATCATAAAGTTGCCTATTAAGTGTACAACAGCACCCCGTCAATGTCAATACATTTTTTATCTTTCGATTATTAATTTTCTGTCTAGTTTTGCCACTAATTCACTTGTTCTGTGGGCTTATCTTTTGTACCCATAACCTCAACTATTTTATCTACACATTCTACTACGCTAGCTGGATCTGGTGTCATGACGTAAACCAGATAGCTCCCTGTTGAATAGCATGTCCTAAGTTCGCTCCCACCTGTTAAATCAGCTGACTTGATATTCCACTTTGGCATATCGTTTAGCTGCATTTTTATCAAGCTCTTCATTTCTCTTTGGTTCATGTTAATTTGAACGTAGTTTTCCATTGCGCTTAATATGTTCGTATACTTGGTCAACAAAGATGTACTGCCAGTCATTTTCTTGATTGTAGACTTAACAATTTCTTGCTGATTCTTTATCCTTTGGTTATCACCATCGGGGAACGATTTTCTCTCTCTCGCAAATGCCAAAGCATGTTCTCCGTCCAAATGGTTCTGGCCTTCAACAAAGTTAAAGTAAACTTGTTGTCCATGGGTAGTAAATGAATAGTCTGAATCAACATCAATTCCGCCGATAGCATCAACAAACTGTGTTACTGTCGTGTAATTTACTTTTACAAAATAGTTAATGTCGATACCTAGTAGTTGCTCAACTGAACCTATGGTTTCTTCAATTCCATATAGTCCCGTATGTGTAAGCTTATCCTCTGCATTTTCTTTGCTAGGTAAATTTATAAAATAATCCCTAGGGATTGATGTCAATAAAATCTTATGTGTTCTTGGGTTTACTGTTACTATCATGTTTACGTCGGATCTGGACACAACATCTATTTCGCCTTCTACATCAAGCCCACTGATATAAATATTAAAAGGTTCCTTTGTAACGTCTACATTTTTTGATACATCTTTGGTTTCTATTGGCACCTCTACAGTATATATTATTTTACTCGCTTCTGCAAACCCATCGTGCTCTTCGCAAATTGTTTTGTAGTGTGAATCGCTAATAAATACTATTTCATAGCTTCCATCTATAACGCCATCTGCCAATGCCGATAATTCTTCTATCATTTCGTATTCAACGTTTTCTTTATCTTTTAGTTTTGATTTTGCATTTGAGTAGTTTATTTCATTTGTTAAATATGTCTGTACTGTCAATCCTTTTATCTGGTCAATCTCTTGGTACTGACTATCTGACTTTACTATAACATGGTATTTTTCGGTTTGTAGATGACCTTTTGATATTGCTGAAATAAAGTCAATAGTGCCTTGCATATATACAATCCCTGCCCCATAAACTACCATCAATATTACTGACATGACCAATGCCGTAATTCTCCTGCTCTTTTTAAAACTCTTAAAATACAGTGCTGGAAAAATCAGCAAGCTAATTACCAGCAAAACTGCTACCACAATAGTAAGTAATTTTATTGGCAACAAATTCATATATATTAAAACTCCAACAAATGCCACTAGTAATACTACGTATAGAATCGACCATACTCTAGTAAAACTTTTTAGTTTATTATCTTTATTCTTCTTCTCGTGCTTTTTGGCACTTTCTTTTTTATCTCGTCTCATTTTTCCCTCATGTATATTTCATTTAATTCTTTTCAAATATGTTTGTTTCACAATCTTATACATTTTACTATTATTTGAGCCATTTGTCGAGTGTGGTTTGTAATTTTAAGATTTAAATGTTTTGGATTTTGTCATATTCGGGTGATTTCATTGATGATGAGTTTTTTCACAGCATGATCGCATGGTGGCAGGGTCGCAAATGCTGTGCCGAGATGTAATTGTCCATAATATTGATAATATCCCCCGAATATCTTGATTTTAGGATTTTTCGGGGGATTCTATGTTCTACATATTGTTATATGAGCCAGTTAATTGAATATATGGGACTTATGATGACATATACTGTAAATTCTTCTAGGAATATATGGAATTCGCCCCAGTTACTGTGCTTCTGGCAAGTTAGTATTGACTAGAATCCCCCGAATGTTTTGGATTTTGCCATATTCGGGGGATTTCAGTGAACTCTTAGTTGTCACCAATGGTGCTACGCCACCAATAACGTCAAAACA
>JAVXAG010000032.1:0-17023 GCA_036660615.1 Anaerovoracaceae bacterium | reverse complement strand
ACTACCTCCTTTGTAGCTATCTATTTAGAAATCCAAAGGGGCAAAGTTCGAGAGACATAAATTGCCAGTGCCATCAAACCAAACCAAAAGCAAATTTGTTTATCAGCTTTGTGTTCTTCATATTTACGATTATATAAAAATATAAAGATTGAAAAGAATACACCAACTATAAACACCCCCAATAGGAAGTTATCGCTTACTACAACGTCAAAGGTTCTGGCAAATGAGTCCCTACATAATATGCCAAATACTCCTGCATATATAATATAACATATTTGTATAAAATCTAGTTTTACAAAAGATTGTTGTTTCTCAAGATTGTCAAGATTTTCTCTTTTCATTTGCAATTTTCCTTTCATTAACAAAGCTGCCCACATATAATGATTATCAATCATTCAGTAGGCAGATAAAATGTTTATTTATTGTAGTATTTTCTTCTTACGATTTCAACGTAACGATTTTCATCTTTTGTATCCATTTCAACTCTACATGGTTCACTTTCTCTGTTTTCGCCAGTAGGTGCAAATCCAAGGCTGTCGTACATTGCTGCACCAATTTTGTTATCTGGATAATGCATAAGTTCTACACATTCAATTGACGGGAATTCTTTTTTGTACTGTTCCACTGCCGCTTCTAAGGCAAGCTTGCCGTATCCTTTTCCCTGCATTTTCTTGTCTATCATCAATCTATGAAGAAATACATAGTCTGGATTGTCTTTAACAAAATAATAAAGCATAAATCCTACAGGTGTTTCGTCATTATATATAGCTTTTGCCACAAAACTTTCTTCAAATGAACACTCGGCCAAAGAATACATATTGTTTTCCATAAAGCCCATTTGGTTGTCATTCACTTGCATATTTATTACAGCTCCAAAGTTTTCGTGATCCACATTTCTAAAATTTATCATAAGTAATTTCCTTTCACCAGACCTAATACTAGTCTCCTAAACAAAATGCAATCTTGCTATTGCAAATCTATACTTTAGATTATACACAAATGCACCTATATCAGTCAACTTTTTTCCCTGTAATTCATCGAGATTGTCCTCATTATTTCCATAATCTTTCTGGATAAAGTCCTTTATCCTTCATAGATTGTAATGCACTTACAACAAAATCCTTGTCCTCTTTATAAGTAACGCCGTACCACTTATCTAGTGATTTTAAAACTTTGACCGTCGCCTTATTTTCTTTTATCAGTTGGTCTACAACCACTGGTAAAAAATATTCCCCTTTTAACGGGTTTTCTTCTAGGGCTTTATCCAAAAACTCAGGGAATCTCTTTTCCATTTCCTGCATCATCGATCGAGTAAATCCCCAAAAATTCATAGAAACCGTCGTTCCTCTTTCTAGGGGATTCCACGTTAAGCCGTCATCTTCACTAAAGCCAATGCCGTCTCCTTGCCACATTATCTTTGTTCTCTCTACTATATCTTCTAAGAAACCGTCTTTTGTTTCCTTGCAGACACCTCTTGCAACGTGACCATTCTCAGTCAAAGTTTTTTCAAGCTGATAGCCAACCATACAATATCTGTACTTATCCTCATCTTTTGCCATTGTCAAAAAGTCAAAAATAGTTTGGAATGCCTCTGGACCATAATAGTCGTCAGCATTTATCACCGCAAAAGGCCCATCGATCAAATCCCTACAACTAAGCACCGCATGGCAAGTCCCCCATGGCTTCTTCCTGCCTTCTGGGATTTTGTAACCTGCTGGAATATCGTCAAGCTTTTGAAATGCGTACTCAACCTTCATTCTTTTGCCAGCCTTTTCATCTATTAACTTGCGAAAATCTTCCTCGTTTTCTTCTTTGATTACAAATATCGCCCTCTCAAATCCTGCCATCATTGCATCGTAAAGAGAAAAATCCAAGATTATCTCCCCTTGGTCACTTATTGGATCTATCTGTTTAAGCCCACCGTATCTACTTCCCATTCCGGCTGCCATAATTATCAATGTAGGTTCTTTCATATCTGTTTCCCTCTCTTTTTCTGTGCAAAAGTTTCTATCTTTTTTCTATTATATTCTATATCAACTTTACTACCCTTGCAAGTCATTGTATAATTCAATATAGAGAAACAAAAATATCCTAGGAGGTTTCATGATGATAAAAAATATGATTGATTCAGAAAGAGATACAGCATTTCATGTTGCGGATCTAATGGTTACCGCTGCTAGAACTGCCCCAAAAGGTAGTGGACGTGACAACGTAGTGTCCGTAATACTTTCAGGCGACGACAAAGATAAATTAGCCGAAGCTATGAGAAAACTTGCCGATGAATTTGGCGAAGAATTTATAAAGAGAGATGCCGGAAATATTGATAATAGCCATTGTGTAGTAATCATAGGCGTAAAAGACATTCCTTTCGGTCTTGATAATTGTAATATGTGTGGTTTTAAGAACTGCGGAGAAACAAAAAAAGCAGGGGCTAACTGCGTATTTAACATTACAGATTTAGGAATTGCAATAGGTTCAGCTGTTTCCGTAGCTGCTGACCATAGAGTTGACAACCGAGTGATGTATTCTGCCGGAAAAGGTGCCCAAAAAATAAAATGTCTCCCTGATGATGTGAAGGTTTGCTATGGCATTCCATTGTACACAGGATCAAAGAGTATCTATTTTGATAGAGGCCCAGGGGCAGTATTAAGATAAGAAATTTGTTTGGACGGATAAGGGTTTTGTGAGTTTTTTATTGAGTTTTTTATTATACATTTTATTAATTAAGTTTTAGGATTTGTGTAGGGGACTTATTTCGAGTAGAAAAGAAAACCGCCCAAACTTTGCAACAATTTACTATACCCGAATCCTTTACAATTTCATTATACCAATTAAAAGAGGGGGTTTCATTATATCTAATATAAAAAAACTCCCTTTTATTTGTTTTCTGTACAAATTACGTCACTATTTTCTGTTGCTTAACATATATATCTTTATCGCAATAGATAAATTCTCATAAAATTCCTTTTCGTTGCTTGTAGGATCTAACTTTTCCTGAAGTTTTCCAATCCTATATCTGATGGTGTTTTTGTGGCAGAACAACCTCTCTGCAGCCTTTATCACATCTCCTTTGGACAGAACATATTCAACCGCTGTTTTTAGCAGTTCACCGTCCTTTTCGTCCTCAGCAAACAATGGTCTTAAATAATCTTTCATATAATTGATTGTATTTGCGCTGTTTATCTGTGGAACAATAAGCTTATATGTACCGATATCTGCGTATCTTTTTATCCTAGCTTTTTCTGCAACTGCAATATTCTTTGCCCAATATGCTTCTCGTACCGTTTTATCAAATCCAATATCCAGTGGGCGCGTCTCACTATATCCAATTATCAAATCATTTTCATTTAGGTTATATGCCACAAAGACGTCTTCTAATAACGCCTTGAATCGTGCTTCGTCGTTTTCTTCCTGAGATAATATAATCAAATAGCAGTCCTCGTATTTACATACTTCAGTTTTTTGTTTTAACTTTTCGCTGATGTTTATACGTTTTAGCGTACTTAATATATCGTCTTCCGTCTCATCTTTGCTTTTTACACAAGCTATTCGAATCTTACCTTTTAGATAGGGATTGATTTTTTCGTGAGCTATATATGCTTCTCCCTGTGAAAGTTCTCTTGCGATCATATCTTTGATAATAAGTTCAATTTCAGATATATGGGTTTCCTTACGAGTCTGCTCTTTCACTGCCAAAATAACGTCCTCAAAAAATTCATCATCACCAAAAGACAGTATTGGAAAGTTGCTCCTGTTGGCAAAATCCAATACTTCCTGAGGAAGTTCTTTGAAAATTACTGGTTTATATGCCATTGCACTTACATTTAAGTCCTTTAGCTTTTTTACCGCCTCCAATATTTCACTTGGGTTATCTTTTGCAAACAAAAGACTAGTCAGAACAATACTCTCACCATTAAAAACTTTTCTCCTGCCGTTTCCAAAATCTCCGACAAATTCAAAGTCCAGAATTTCAGTTTCTTTCACTGGCTTATTTATGCCTTTTGCTCCTGCAACAATTCTAAAATTCTTCATTATTTCAAGATGCAAAACGTCTTTTACTGTTAGTGCCATATATACTCCTTATTTACTCTGCAAACATAGGTGTAGACAAATATCTTTCTCCTGTATCAGGCAAAATAATTACAATGTTTTTGTCCGCATTCTCTGGTCGTTTTGATAGTTGAATTCCTGCCCAAAGAGCTGCCCCTGCTGTTATACCAGCCAAGTATCCTTCTTTTCTAGCCAACTTTCTTCCCATATCGTATGCATCTTCATCACTTACTGTAATAATTTCATCGTAGATATCTTTATCCAAAATACTAGGAATGAAATTTGCTCCAATTCCCTGCAATCCATGAGGTCCTGCTTTACCTTCTGAAAGAAGTGGAGATTTTGCTGGTTCAACTGCCACAATTTTCACGTCTGGGTTCTTTGATTTTAAATATTTTCCGTTGCCCGTAAGTGTTCCGCCTGTACCAACTCCGGCAACAAAGATGTCGACTTTTCCGTCTAAATCTTCCCATATTTCAGGCCCTGTGGTGTCGATGTGTGACTGTGTATTTGCCTGATTGTCAAATTGTCCTGGGATAAAACTGTTTGGTATTTCTTTTTTTAGTTCAGCGGCTTTGTCCAAAGTTCCCTGCATTCCCTTTGCTCCAGGTGTCAAAACAATCTCTGCCCCAAAAGCTTTTAGCAGGTTTCTTCTTTCTATGCTCATTGAATCTGGTAGAACAAAAATCGCTCTGTATCCTTTGGCTGAAGCTACTGATGCAAGTCCAATTCCCGTATTTCCGCTAGTTGGTTCAATAATAGTTGCGCCCTCTTTTAGAAGTCCTTTTTCTTCTGCATCTTTTACCATCCAATATGCAGCTCTATCTTTTATGCTACCCGTTGGATTAAAGGCTTCAAGTTTTCCAAACAAACGTCCTTTTCCGCCCATTTCTTTTTCTATGTTATTTAATCTTAGCAGTGGTGTCCTGCCGATTGTCTCTGTAATTGAATTATATACTTTCATCAGTTATTCTCCTCGTTCTGTTTTTATTTTTTCCGTTACCATTATGGCTATAATCAAAAATGCACTACCTAGAAACCAGCCTCCCAAAACGTCTGTCGGAAAGTGAACTCCAACGTATATTCTGCTGATGCCTACCAAAACTATCAGTGCTGACAGTATCCCCGTAAGAACATTCGCAATCCTTTTGTTGTAAACATTTTTTCTAATCAAATATATCAAAAATCCAAATACTACTAATGAATTTAACGCATGTCCACTGGGAAATGAATAGCCTCCCTGATTGATTATATGAAGTGCAACGGCTGGTCTTGCCCTCTTAAAGGAACTTTTTATTATTTTGTAGATCACCACCGAAACTGCTGACACCATGGAAAGGGGAACCCCTATTTCTTTTCTTGTCTTGTTAAAAACCAACAATCCTAAGCATAGCATAACAATTGCCTGCCAGTTTCCCATATAGGTTATTGCGATCATTATGCCGTTTAGTCCCGATCTCCTTAACTGATAAAACCATTCCCTGACCGTTGTGTCGAAACCTATGGTTTCTTTTGTCACTACAAAATATGCAATAAAGGCGAAGCAACATAGTGCCCCGCCTATAATAAATAGCCTTGTTAAATTTTTACCCTTTGTTTCTCTCATTCAAACAGCCCCTTATTATTTGTATTTTACTGCGGTTCCGTATGCAATTACTTCTGCTGCCCCTTGCATAATTGCAGCTGATGCAAATTTTACGTTTATTACTGCGTCTGCCCCAAGAGCTTCCGCCTCGTCTACCATTCTCTTTGTGGCTATCTGTCTTGCCTCTTGTAGCATTTCTGTATACCCAGCAACTTCTCCGCCCACAAAAGTTTTAAACCCTGCGCCTATGTCTCTGCCTATGTTTTTGCATCTTACTACGTTTCCTTTTACCATATCCAATGCCTCAAACTCTTGACCTGGAATGTAATTAATATTTAGAAGCTTCATCTTCTTCTCCTCCTTTAATCTCTTTCACTCTTTGGATTAGCACGTTTATAATTATTCCTGCTGACGCTAATGGCACTATTAACATAAATGCAAACATTAAAAATGGCATTCCGTCTAAGTAAGAAAATATGAATAATAATGACAATCCTATGCAATATAATACTGTTATGACAGTAATTATTATCGGTGCTATAAATTTTTCATTCATTTTTTGTACTCCTTTTTTATTAAAGACATTATATACTTTTTCTATGGTAAATGCCATATGTTTTGTGGTATATTAAGATATAAAGTAGTTGCAGGAGGCATTATGTTAAATTTACTAAAAAATATCCCTAAGGGATTTAAGCTCCTCTGCTCAGTTAGGGTGTTCAAGCATTATATCAAGGATCTTGAGGCTGCCAGAGCTGTAGGAGATTTTGAAAAAGAACGTGCGGTTGTAGCGGAAGGCGGACATAGATGGGCGAGTACTGTGGCCGATATGTTTGATATGCGTATAAATGTGGTAGGAATAGAGAATATCCCCAAAGATGGTGCAGTTGTTTTTATATCTAACCACCAAGGTTATGCCGACATACCAGCGTTCTTTTATGCACTAAAAGATAGATCTGTTGGATTTGTCGCTAAAGACAATTTTGAAAAGATTCCATATTTGAGGAAATTGGTAGGATACATAAGAGGAGTTTTTATAAAAAGAGGTGACCCTAGGGAAGCGCTCAAATCGATTAACGAAGGTGTCGAAACTCTAAAACAAGGTTTCTCTTTAGTGATTTTTCCAGAAGGAACTCGAAGCCGCGGAGGCGAAATGAAAGACTTTAAGCCCGGCAGTTTCAAGCTTGCCACAAAAGCAAAAGTACCTATTGTTCCTGTTACAATTAACGGCACTTACAAGATTTTCGAGGAAACTGGCGTAATCAAAGGCGGAGATGTTGACTTTGTTTTTCATCCAGCTATTGATACCGCAAGCCTTGATAGACATCAGGTCGCTTCTTTGATAGGCGATGTAGAGGACACAATTAGGACAACTTTGGACCAGCTGGTCCTAAAAGACAAAATGAGAAATGAGAAGGAGTAAATATTATGGTTATTACATTAACAAAAGATATGTTTCAAAAAGAAGTAGTTGAATCAGAATTACCTGTATTGGTTGATTTCTGGGCATCATGGTGTGGACCTTGCAGAATGCTTGGACCAGTTGTTGAAGAAGTTTCCGGCGAATACGAGGGCAAAGTAAAGGTATGCAAAGTCAACGTAGATGAAGAAGTTGAACTAGCTTCACAGTTTGGCGTTATGACAATCCCAACTTGTATCTTATTCAAAAAAGGTGAAGCGACTGCAAAGACAGTTGGCGCACTTCCAAAAGCTCAACTAGTTTCACAATTAGGCCTATAAGGCGGGTTTATTCCAATAATTAAAGCTGGGTTCAATTTTATATTGCCCAGCTTTTTTGTATAATTTTTTATTTGTTCTTTGTGTCAGAGACAACTTCATCGCAAAACAATTCGCCTTCCCTGTACTCTTTAAATGTGATTTCAAGGTTAACTCTTTCAATTTTTTCTGGTGTGACGTTATTTACCAAATACCATCTTCTTTCACCTACAAAAAAGTGCTTATCGTATAATGGATATAATTCAATGTTTTTAGACATCTTTACGCCATTCCCATCTTGCGCATAATATATAATCCCCGTCACATGTATCTGTTTCCCAGGATGTCTTTCCCCCTTATATACCAAATACTCCGTTAAGCCGTCTTTGTCAGGCATATGCATTTGCCAATTTTCACCTTCTGCTATAACGGTACTTGAAGACATAGAGAAAACATCTTTTGCGGTGGAGGTAATATTAAATACCCCTGAGGTGGCAAAATACAACAACCCAACCACAATCATTACTACTATCATAATTACATAGTTTTTATATGCACCATTCTTCTTATTCTTCATAATTTCCCCTTTGAACACAAACTCTATTGTTTTATTTTGTCTTTTTTTATGCTTGTGTTCTATTTGATTAATACAATACCACTACTGCTAAGGTTTGTCAATAGGTATTACCGTTATCTATCCACTTCTTTTACAAATTGTTCTATAAATTTATCTACATCAAGGTTAGGGTTCCCAAGCAAAGTCTGTATCAAAAGCCCATCAACTACGGTCAAAATTAGCCATGCATAGTATTGACCATCTGCGCCTGCTTTTCTCTCAGAAACCTTCTCTGCAAATATTTCTCTAAAAGAATCATATTTTTTTAACAATTTTTCTCTAATCGTTGCGTTCCCTGCGATTGCATCAACTGTTAGGTGTATTCTAAGATTTTTCCCCGGATCATCTACGCCTCTTTTTAATGCATATCTAATAAGCCTTGGAAATGAAGTATCCTTGTTTTCATCTTCTATCCAAATCATCAAGTCATGGTAAAGGACTTCCAAATACCCATCTGCTATATCATACAAAATATCATCTTTTGTTTTATAATAATAATAAATGCTTCCTTTCGTAACCCCTGCCTCTTTGGAAATTTGGGATAAAGTGATTTCTTGAAAGGATTTTTCCTGTAATAATCTTGTGGCACTTTCTAAAATTTTGCCTTTTATATTATTGTTATGTGGGGCTGCCATTTTATCGTCTCCTTTAAATAGATTTCATCTAAGTCTACTTTGTCTTTGGATAATTGTCAATATTTTCTCATATTCACTTGACCTTACTTATATAATTAGATATAATTTAGTTAGCCGAGCGACTAACTTGTGCTATCCAAACATCTCTACTAGCATAACAAAAAAGGAGGAATATATTTTGAATAATGTAGTTGTTACAAAAACAAAAGATTATATACATTTGACTGGTACAGTCTCTACTTGGGAGGAGTCTGTTGCTGCTGGTCTTGCCAATGCCAAAAGTGGTGGAAAGATTCACGTAGTAAACGATATCCAAGTACTTGACCAACAAGTTCCAGATACAATTCTTCCAAATATCCACGATAATACTATTGATGGCAAACGACCGGATGTACTAATTATCGGTGGTGGCGTAGTTGGAACAGCCATTGCTAGGGAACTTTCCAAGAATAAATTAGATATACTTCTTGTAGAAAAAGAATACGACGTTGCGCTTCATGCCTCCTCAAGAAACGATGGAATGGTTCATCCCGGTGTTGATATATTACCAGGTTTACTAAAAAAGAAAATGAATAATTTAGGGAACAGAAGATACGACAGCCTTTGCACCGAACTTCAAGTTCCTTTTGAAAGAACCGGACAATACCTTTGTTTTAAAAAGGGTTGGTATGTACCTTTTCTTTATTTGAGCTTGCTATATTGGAATGCAACAGTAGCCGGAAAAGCCCATGTGATGTCAAATAAAAAACTTCATAGCCTCGAACCATTTATTGCTCCTGACGTAAAATGTGCGTTATACTTCGATGGCACCGGAATAGTTTGTCCCTATGGACTTACCATTGCCTTGGCTGAAAATGCTATTGACAATGGAGTAACCGTTTCCCTAGATACCGCTGTGATTTCAATGGAAGTTTCACATGAAGATGAAAAAACTTGCGGACATATCCAAAGTGTAACAACAAATCGCGGAACCGTATATCCAAAAGTAGTTATAAATGCAGCTGGAGTATTTTGCGAAGATGTTGCAAAGATGGCAGAAGACAGGTTTTTTTCTATACATCCAAGAAAAGGAACTAATGCGATTTTGGATAAGAAATCCCGAAAATATATAAAGACAATTTATTCCCTTATGGGCGATGTTTCCCGATCCCACCATACAAAAGGAGGCGGGATTGTTGGCACAGTTGATGGAAATGTTCTTATTGGCCCAGATGCCGTCGAAACCATTGAAAAAGAAAACTTTGCTACCCACAAAGAAAGCATAAACAGCTCTTTTGATAAACATAGACATGCGGGCAACTGGCTGAGTACCGGTGATATCATCACCTACTTTACTGGAATTAGATCTGCCACATATGAGGAGGATTTCATAATTGAACATGGTCGTTTCACCGATAACATTGTTCATGCAGCGGGTATCCAATCACCTGGTTTGACTGCAGCTCCTGCAATAGGACTAGAAATAGAAAAGCTTACTTTAGAGTATTTGAATAAAATCGGCAAAGTAGAAAAAAATCTTGATTTTAATCCAATTAGAGCAGCAATTGTAAACCCAAAGGAAATGACTCTTCAACAGAGAAATGCGTTGATTCAACAAAATCCAGACTATGGCGAAATAGTTTGCAGATGTGAAGAGATTAGCAAAGGGGAAATAATAGACGCAATGAGAAGATCCCTGCCTTGCGAAACAGTTGACGGTATAAAAAGACGTGTACGCCCTGGAATGGGTAGATGTCAAGGTGGCTTTTGTGGTCAGCTTGTTCTAAAACTTATTTCCAAGGAAAAGAAAATACCTCTCAATAAAGTTCGAAAAGGTTACTATGGAAGCGAAGTTCTTCAAGGTGCGAAAGGAGGCTCCAATGAATAAATATGATGTTGTTGTAATCGGCGGAGGCCCTGCCGGCTTGGCTGCCGCAATCGCCGCAGATGGAGAAAAATCCAAGGTTTTACTTATAGAAAGAGAAGAACGTTTAGGCGGAGTCCTAAAACAGTGTATCCACGATGGATTTGGTGTTATACGATTCGGAGAAAAACTATCCGGTTGTGAATATGCCACCAGATTTATTCACGATTTGGAGAAAACAAACGTAACAGTTTCCAAGCTAACATTTGCTTCTGACATAAAAAAAGTTGACCATGGTTTTATATTGACTCTTATAAAAAATACAGGTGCTACAGAAATTTTCACAAAAACAATTGTCCTTGCAACCGGTTGCAGGGAAAGAACTGCAAGACAAGTATCTATACATGGAACTAGACCGGCTGGAATTTTAACCGCTGGTTCTTCTCAGTATTATGTAAATGTTTTGGGACAATTGCCTGGAAAAAAATGTGTTGTTTTAGGCTCTGGCGACATAGGTCTTATTATGGCACGTAGGCTTACTCTTGAGGGCGCAAAAGTTATTGGCGTTTACGAAGCAAAGCCTGAGCCAAGTGGCCTTATGAGAAATATCTATCAGTGCCTCTATGATTTTGACATACCTCTCCACTTATCCGAAACAGTAATTGAGGCTCATGGTAGTCAACGACTTACAGGCGTTACCGTTGCCAAAGTTGATGAAAAAATGGAACCGATAAGTGGCAGTGAAGAGTTTATTCCTTGTGATACTTTGATTTTATCTGTCGGACTCATTCCAGAAAACGAGTTGGCAGAAAGTCTTGGTGTAACCCTTTGTAAAGAGACAAAAGGTCCATATTGTGACCAAAATTATATGACCAATGTCCCCGGCGTGTTCTCATGTGGAAACGCCTTACATGTAAATGATTTGGTGGATTACGTTTCAGAAAGCGGAACGGGTGCAGGAAAAGCAGCTGCCTACTTTACTCAGAAAAATCGAGTTTATCTACCAGTTTCCAAAACTGATGATTTTCTCTATGTAGTTCCAGAAACTATCGAAACCACCGCTGATATTACTACTGTTGACTTTTTTATGCGAACAAAAACCACAAGGGCTGATACTTTAGTAAAGGTTTTGCATAACGATGAGGAAATATGGCACCACAAGTACCAAGGATTGCGACCTCCTGAAATGGAGAAAATCACTATTGATTTAGGGGGCATCGCCCTTGCTTCTACGGATAAATTACAATTTGTTATGGAGGATGCAAAAAATGATTAAAGATTTGATATGTATTATATGCCCCAATGGTTGCAAAATTCATGGTGAACTAAGTGATGACGGAACCTTGACTGTAACCGGTAACCGTTGCAAACGTGGAGAAGCTTTCGCAGGTACTGAACTTACAGATCCTACTCGTTCCCTTACTACCACCGTTAAAACCACTTTTGCTAATATGCCTTATCTTCCTGTTAGAACCCAAGGCGAAATACCAAAGTACGCAATTAACGATGCAATAGTTCAGTTGTCCGAATTTGTTTTGGATCACAATGTGAGTTGTGGTGATGTTATCATCGAAAATATCGCTGGTACAAATTGCCCTGTAATTGCCACTCTTGATTTATAAAGGAGGATACGATGAAACCATTAGTTTTGACTTTTGATATAGGAACCCAAAGCCTAAGAGCCGTTCTCGTTGATGACGAAGGAAATATTTCTATGAAAGCACAAAAGTCTTTTGATGTCCCATATTTTTCTGTAAATCCTGGCTGGGCTGAACAAAAAGGTGAGTTTTATTGGGAAAATATTTGCCAAGCTTCTCTCCAACTAAAGGAAATGGCTGGATCTCTTTGGGAAAACATTCAAGCCGTTAGCATCACTACTATTCGTGATACGGACATCTGCGTTGACAAGGACGGCATTCCAGTAAGGCCTGCTATTCTTTGGCTTGATAAACGGGAAGCGGAGATTGATGAGCCTTTCCCTCCATATAATCAAGTGCTTTTTTCAGCTTCGGGTATGTCAAATACTGCTAGATTTATTAGAAAGATTTCTTCTTGCAACTGGATACGAACAAACGAACCTGAAAACTGGGAGAAAACCTACAAATATATGTTACTCTCTGGCTATATGAACTATTGTTTCTGTGGAAAAATGATCGACAGCACTGCCAATATTATCGGTCACCTGCCCTATGATAACAAGAAAAGTTGTTGGCAAAGTCCAAGGGATTTGACTTACTGCGTTTTTCCTATTCCTAAAGAAAAGCTCTGTGAATTATGTCAACCTGGAGATATCCTTGGCCATATTACCGCCAAAGCATCTTTGGAAACAGGCATACCGCAGGGACTTCCTTTGGTTGCAACAGGCTCTGACAAGGGCTGCGAAACCCTAGCTCTTTCTTGCAACACACCCGAAAAAGCCGCAATTAGTTTTGGCACTACGGCGACTGTCCAATATACCATCGACAGATACGTAGAACCCCAAAGATTTTTCCCTCCATATGTGTCCGCCTACAAAGGCAGATACAATCCGGAGATTGAGATTTATAGAGGCTATTGGCTAATTTCTTGGTTCAAAAAAGAATTTGCCTCCAAGGAGGTTAAAGAAGCCGCAGAAAAAGGTATCCCTGCCGAAGAACTGTTAAATGAAAGACTAAAAGACATCCCACCTGGCTGTCAAGGCTTGGTTTTTCAACCGTATTTCACGCCGGGAGTTTCTATGCCAAATGCTAGAGGTGCAATAATCGGATTTTCTGATGTGCATACCAGAATACATATATACAGAGCCATTATTGAAGGTATTAATTTTGCTTTGATGGAGGGTATGAAAAATCTGGAGAAACGAATGAAGGTTCCCACCGAGAAAGTTTTCTTAGCCGGCGGCGGTTCTAGGAGCCGAGAAATTTGTCAAATTACTGCTGATATGTTTGGCGTTCCAGCTTATAGGATTCAAACTCACGAAGCGGCTGCTTTGGGCAGTTCGCTTATTGCCTTTACTGCCATTGGCCGATTTGCTTCTATCGAGGAGGCTACCGAATCAATGGTTCACATAAAAGACGAATTTTTACCTGACATGGAGGCACACAAGGTCTATGATAAAATTTACAACGATGTCTATTCAAAGATATTTTCCAAGTTACAACCATTATATGATATTAACAAGAGTATGGAGGAATAAAAATGTCACATCCTTATAAAGATTTTGAGCCTAAATGGTTCAATGAAGAATTTTCAAAGAAATCTTATCGTTCGATTTTTAAATGGGGAGATCCTAAGGAAATCAAAGCTCCTAGAGAGTCTCTTTACAAAATGATGAAGGAACTCTTTGGCTTGTCCGATGATTCTTTTAATGACTACACTGAAGACCTCGGTCTTGAAGAAGTAAAGTTTGACATCCCTGTCAAATTGTCTGATTCCCAGATTAACAAGTTCAAGGAAATCTGTGGTGATGAGTTTGTAAGAACTGACGACTATTCCCGTCTTTCGGTGGCTTACGGAAAAACAATGTACGATATTCTAAGAATGCGTAATAACATTATTGAAAATGTGCCTGATGCCGTTCTTTATCCTGATAATAATGAACAAATCGAGAAAATTGTCGCTTTTTGTCAAGAGGAAAAAATCCCCGTTTATGTTTATGGCGGTGGTTCTTCTGTAACTCGCGGTGTCGAATGTGTCAAAGGTGGAATTTCTCTTGATATGAGGTTGCGTTTTAATAAGGTTGTTTCCTTTAATGAAATTGACCAGACTATAACTGTTGAGGCTGGCATGAGTGGTCCGAAACTTGAAGAAACTCTTAACAATGCTGTAAAGCTTTTTGGAGCAAAACGAGCTTACACTTGTGGTCATTTCCCTCAAAGTTTTGAATATTCTTCTGTTGGTGGTTGGGTTGTTACTCGTGGTGCCGGTCAAAACTCCACATATTATGGCTGTATCTCTGATATTGTCCTTGCCCAAGAATATGCAACTCCTATTGGCAACATAAAAACGGACACTTATCCAAGGAAGGCAACTGGCCCTGATCTTAATCAAATTATGATGGGTAGTGAAGGCACTTTTGGTGTTTTGACTCACGTAACTCTAAAAATATTTAGAAATATGCCTGAAACCACAAAACGCTACTCCTACATGTTCCCTGACTGGGAAACTGCTCAAGCTGCGGCAAGGGAAATCATGCAATCGGAAGCTGGACTGCCTTCGGTATTCAGGCTTTCTGATCCTGAGGAAACCAGTGTTATGTTGCACCTTTATGGTGTTATGGACACTCCTCTCCGTCACTTGTTCAAAGCAAAAGGAATGGAAGTCGGCAAGATGTGTCTTTTCCTTGGTTTCACCAATGGTGAAGCTGGTTTCTCAAAGAATGTAGCAAAGCATACTAAGAAGGTCTGCAAAAAATTTGGTGGTCTTGGTCTTACTGGCTATGTTACAAAATCGTGGGAATCTGGCCGTTTCAATGATCCATATCTTCGTGATACAATTCAGGATTTTGGTATTGTTACTGACACAATGGAATGTACTGTAAACTGGAGCAATATGAGTCAGGTTCATGCTGATGTCAGGGCGTACTGCAAGTCAAGGCCAAACACTATCTGTATGACTCATATGTCTCACGTTTACCCTCAAGGTGCTAATCTATATTGGATTTTTATCACCAAAATGAGTGACCCTGCTGATTTCAAGGCTTATCACGCTGGTATTCTTGATGCTATCCAAAAGAGTGGTGCATCTATGAGCCACCATCATGGTATCGGCAAAATGTTTGCCCCTTGGCTTGAGGGTTCTCTTGGCAAAAACGAATATGATATCATCAGAACTTTAAAAAATCACTTTGATCCCGACAATATTATGAATCCAGGCGGAACTCTTGGTCTGGATCTGCCAGAAAATGAAAAGATTTGGAAGAATTAATTTTTGGTGACTACCTGAAAAATTAATTATGTTTAAACAAAAAATAAGCCTTGCGTCTCAGAGAATTCCCTCTGACTGCAAGGCTTATTATTAATGTTTTATTGGTTTCTTTTCATTTTTCTAAGAAGTGGGGCATAGTAAAATGCTGCTGCTAGTAACATAAAAAATGCCATGGTCTGCAACATTCCACCGCGTTGGAATCCATATATAATTATGGCAGCTACAATAACTGCTATGGTTATAACTATCCATGTTATAGAGATAATAGCTACCATTTTTTTCGTCATAGTGCCACCATGTCTAACTTGATAATCTCCTTTGGTCATTACAATGCACATTATAGTAATAACTATCCACGCCTTGTTGCCTAGCTTTGGAATTAAAAGCAAGAGGGATAATGCAGGTGCTATAGCAAAGCATATGTGATTGATTTGAATTTGTGTTTTGGTTAAGGGTTTCTTTGGTTTCTTTTTTTTATTCAAGGTGTCTACCTCTTTCTATGTAATACAATAACAATAACGATTGCTGACCTAAATGTCAGTTTTAATTTTTTATAGCAATTTCTTTCTATATTTTTAATATATCTGCGTTCCCGATGAGGTTATTATAACTAAACCGGTGTGAAAACCGCAGGTTTTCGTAGGTGCACAGCACCACTTTGCAAACAAATCTACAAGGCAAAGGCACCGTTTCCATTAGAATGTTCTCATCGGCAGGCACCGCCTGCCAGCAGTGCTTTCCATAGGTTAACGGCACTGCTGTTGGAACGGCTTCGCCGTTCCCGATGAGGTTATTATAACTAAACCGGTGTGAAAACCGCAGGTTTTCGTAGGTGCACAGCACCACTTTGCAAACAAATCTACAAGGCAAAGGCACCGTTTCCATTAGAATGTTCTCATCGGCAGGCACCGCCTGCCAGCAGTGCTTTCCATAGGTTAACGGCACTGCTGTTGGAACGGCTTCGCCGTTCCCGATGAGGTTATTATAACATAAATGTCACTATTTTTATACAAGCCTTTAGTGTTGATTTCTATTTTTTATGATTTACATATGATTATGTCCCAATTTTAATATGTATCAGCTAAATAGATGAGAGCGCAATCAACGCTTGGGTTAAAACTGATAATGATAATCATTATCACTTATCGCTGTAAATAAGGCCCGAAAAAAATAAATCTTGGATTTGCTCACAGAATCGCAAAAAATAGTGTCCCAGTGAGCAGATTTTTCAAAAAAATAGGGTTTTGGGCGACTAGCCGGCAAATCACAGACCGTTACTGTTGCATATGCAACAGTTTATGCCCATATATTGGTATCTTTTGTCATATGTTGGAATAGTAGTCGGTTTCATACAGCCTCTCAGATGAAATCTGCTCACTGGCGTGGCTTTTTGATCGATTCTGTGAGCAAATCAGGAAATTTTATTTTTGCTGGAAAATTTAGCGGGTTTTCCAGCTTTTCATTGTCAGCTTTTGATAATTTGCATAGCATTTTTCAATAATGTCCCAGTCTATCACAAATGATAGCATCCTTATGGGAATATATGTAAAATCAATAGGCGCGGGGCGAAATCAATAGATAAATCTGTGATTAAAGCTATGAGCAAATCAGAAAAAAATATTTTTGCTGGAAAATTTAGCGGGTTTTCCAGCTTTCGTTTTACCTTTTGCGTC
>JAVXAG010000031.1:0-17286 GCA_036660615.1 Anaerovoracaceae bacterium | reverse complement strand
GCAATCAATCCACCATCGCATTACAAAAGGAGGAATCAATGGAAAGGAAATTTTTTAGGGAAACTCAGAGGAATGATAATTATAACAGTATAGAGAAAGTTAAAATTGGCATATTTGGAATAGGTGAGAGCGTTGGAACAACATTTGTTGCAACATCACTTGCATACTATTTTTGTGAGAAGGGGAAAAGCGTGGCCTTTGTGGAGATTGGAAATCCGAGAAAAAGACTTTCACTTTTGTTTGATAGCGTTGCCATGGAAAAAAGATTTGTCAATCGAGAGTTTGTAGACTTTTATAAACTTGCAGAAGAAAAGAGTACAATAAGAGGAAGAAAAAACATAGAAGAGGGTATCAACTGGGCGTTGATTACACCTGATAATTGTAAAAAAGAGATAGAGCCTAGCATAGAACAGAAAGAAAGAATCATCAATAATATCAGCGGAGAAATAGTTATATGCGATTTTGACTGTCGAGAGGATTGGGACAACCTGCCAGAAGATATGGATATATTAATTGGAGTGATTGAGCCATTGCCGTCAAAGATGATAGGTGGGGCAAAACTATTTAAAGATATAAAACGCAGACAATCACAAGGAGCAAAAGTGATTTGGGTTGTTAACAAAGAAAACAAAGGCGTAGAAAAAAAAGAAGTAAACAACTATTTGAAAGAAAAAGAGCCGATACATATTCCAATATTTGACGAAGAAGCATTCTACGAAAACGAATACAATTGCAAGTTTCATTTCACTAATAAAAAAATTTGGGAGGAAATGAGGGAATATATGGATAAGATACAGGAAAAAATGGCAAATATCACAAAAGTTTCACATTAACAAGGCTATTTATATCCCTTTTACTATTTAAAAAACCATAGAAATATAGTATAATTGTATTAACTTTGTTGAAACAACTAGAAAAAAGGGGAAAATATGATTACGTTTAAAAATGTAACTAAATTATATAACACTAACGTTGGGCTGGAAGATGTCAGCATCGATATTGCAAAAGGCGATTTCGTGTTCCTTGTTGGTCCAAGTGGAGCTGGAAAATCTACATTTATCAAACTGATATTAAAAGAGATAGATGCAGATAAAGGCAGCATAATTGTAGATGGTCAGGAAGTTACAAAATTAAGTAACAGAGATATTCCGGGACTTAGAAGAAAGACTGGGATTGTCTTTCAAGACTTTAGACTATTGCCTAAAAAGACAGTATTCGAAAACGTGGCATTTGCAATGGAGATTTTGCATAAGTCAAAGAGACAGATAAGAAAACAAGTTCCACAGATATTGAGTCTTGTGGGAATAAGCAGTAAAGCGGACAAGTATCCAGAAGAACTGTCAGCAGGAGAGCAACAAAGAGTTGCAATTGCTAGAGCACTTATAAACAACCCAACAGTTCTAATAGCCGATGAGCCTACAGGAAACTTAGATCCGGATACAGCACAGGGCATTATGGAACTATTGAATCAAATAAATACTAGAGGAACAACTATTGTAATGGTTACCCATGCAAAAGACATAGTTGACAGAATGAACAAAAGAGTAATAGCCATCGAAAAAGGTCATATAGTACGTGATGAGTTTGGACTATATGGATACGAAGAAACTATGGTTGAAGAAGACACTCCAAAAGCAGTGTTAGAATCGGAGGTCTTTGATGATGAATCAGCTATTATATAACATAAAACAAGCATTTACACAGATAAACAGAAACAAAGGAATGAGCGCAACGTCAATATTTGCAATTACAGCAATGATGCTTATTCTAGGACTGTTCTTCGTAATAACAGTCAATGTAAATCTTTTTACAGAAGTAGTAAAACAAGATTATGATTTAGTAGAAATCTATCTAAAAGATAGTACAAATACAGCACAGTCCGATGAGATAATGGCACAGCTAAAAAATCTAAAAGGTGTCAAGGAAGTTGAATATCGTGACAAAGCAGAAGCATTAGATATAATGAAAGTAAGATGGGGCGATAGCGGATATCTGCTTGACTCCCTTGGGAATAACCCATTGCCCAATTCAGTCCTAGTAACAGTTAGCGATTTGGAGAGTGCTACATCAGTAACAACACAAGCGTCAAAACTGGACGGCATAGAAAACGTAAAGTATTACCAAGAAACCGTTGAGAAACTTACAAAAGCAACGGATTTCTTACAACTAGCGGCATTAATAATAATGGGATTCTTAGTAGTTGTTTCTGTGGTAGTCGTTGCAAATACAATCAAGTTGACCGTATTTAATAGGTCAAGAGAAATATCAATAATGAAGTATATAGGAGCAACCAACTGGTTTATAAGAGGACCATTTTTGGCAGAAGGTGTCATCATAGGAGTCTTTTCTTCACTGATATCAGTCGGGATAACCGCCCTGGTGTATGGGAAAATTGTACAAGTCATAGGTACGGATATAATGTCAATTATTTCATCACCATTAGTACCAGTTGGGTACTTAGCAGGAAATTTAGTGTGTATTTTCCTTGCAATAGGAGTTAGTATAGGAGCTTGCGGAAGTATAGTTTCAATGAGAAAGTTTTTGGATACATAAAGAGGGAGAAAGAAAAGGAGATTAAAATGAAGAAGAAAATTACAGTTTGTAGTTTAATCCTAGTTTTGGTAGTAGCATTTAGTGGTTTTACCCTTTCTTATGCGGGTTCAATATCGGACAAACAGGATGAACTAGACAAAGTACAAAGTGAAAAAAATGATTTGGCTTCAGATTTAAGCAATCTGGAAAAGAACATATTATCACAACAAAAGCAAGTTAGATCACTAGAAGCTTCAATCGGGCAGAAAGAAAGTGAACTTACAGTAGCAGAAAAAGACCTAGCGGAAACAGTTGATAAGATGAACAAAAGAGAAGATGGACTTAATGCAAGACTTCGTGTAATGTATAAAAATGGTTCAGTAGGATTCCTTGATGTTTTGCTTGGGTCAAATAGCATATCCGAATTCATCTCAAACGTAGAGATGATAAAGAAAATATACCAGAGCGATATGGACACATTGGAAACACTTAAAGAACAGCATGGAGCCTTGAAATCAAAGAAAGCTGCACTGCAAGAACAAAAAGATCAGTTAGCAGCACAACAGGCAAGTGCAAGCCAAAAGAAAAAGAACTTAGAAGGTGACAAAGCAGAGTTAGAAAAGCAGATTGACTCCTTAAATGCTGAAGCAGATAGAATTTCAGATGAAATATATAACTTACAGGATCATGATTCTGTATATGAAGGTGGACAGTTTAAATGGCCTACAACTTCTACATACATAACTTCCGAATTTGGCTTTAGACTTCATCCGATTTTGGGTGTTTGGAAAGGTCATACAGGAATAGATATTGGAGTTTCATCAGGTTCACCAGTTTATGCTGCGGCAGCAGGCAAAGTAATCGTTTCTGGTTGGTACGGAGGATATGGAAATGCCGTAATTATCGACCATGGTAGTGGGCTTAGTACATTGTATGGACACAACAGTTCTTTGAAAGTTAGCGTTGGAGAAACAGTAAGCAAAGGCGAAGTTGTTGCAAGGTCGGGAAGTACAGGCATGTCAACAGGTCCTCATTTACATTTCGAAGTACGTGAAAAAGGCGAATATGTAAATCCAATGTCATATTTTTAAACTATCATTAGCAAGGACTAATAAAATATATGAATATAGAAACAACAATGATAAAATTGTTAAACAATAGAGGAATCTATTCACAAGAGGATATAGAGGAGTTTCTTTCAGAGAAACCTCAAAAAACATACAATCCATTCCTGCTCCACAATATGGAAGCAGGGGTGGATTTAATATTGTCCCAAATTAATGCAAATAAGAGAATTTGTATATATGGAGACTACGATGCGGATGGAGTAACATCAACAACAATATTGCTCAATGTGCTGTCGTATTTAACAAGTAACATCACATATTACATACCTTCTAGATTTGACGAGGGTTACGGTCTAAATATGGAGGCAATAGATACTATAAAAAAACAAAACATCGATATGATTATTACCGTAGATTGTGGCAGTGTTTCATACAATGAGGTTGAATATGCAAAGAAATTAGGGCTACAGATTCTCGTTACTGACCATCATACAATTACTGATACCATTGCGGATTGCCTTGTAATCAATCCTAAACAAAAAGATTGTACATATCCATTTAAGGAACTGGCTGGCTGTGGAATTGCCTTTAAACTTGCTCAAGGTATTTCAAAGAAAACAGACATTCCCAGAAAAGCATTGACAGAGATATTGGATTTGGTAGGAATTGGAACAATCGGAGACATTGTACCTTTGGTTGATGAGAATAGAACTCTTGCAAAATATGGATTAAGAGCAATAAATTTAGGAGGTCGACTGGGACTAGACACTTTGATGGAAAAAATATCTTTGATTAGAGGGAAAGTTAGGTCAGAAGACGTTTCTTTTGGAATTGTTCCACATATAAACGCGGCGGGAAGAATGGTAGATGCCAAACTTGGAGTGCAGTTGCTTACGTCAACAAATATAGAAAAAATTCAACTTATGGCAGACAAAATGGTTGAACAAAACAGTCAAAGGAAAAAAATCCAAGAGGACACATATAAAGAAGCTGTGGAAATCATAGAAACTTTACATAGAAACGACAACTTCCTTGTAGTTTTAATGGAAAATGCCCATGAGGGAATTACAGGAATAGTTGCAGGAAAAGTAAAAGATTTGTACAATAAACCAACAATTATAGTGACCCCATCTGGTGATGGGTACAAGGGAACAGGAAGAAGCATAGACAACATTGATATTTATTCCCTACTAAAAGACCACGAAGAATTGTTTACAAAATTCGGTGGGCACAGTGCAGCTTGTGGTTTCTCCATGAAAAAAGAAAATTTGGAAAAACTAAGAGTCGGTTTAAACCAGAACGTAGCTAAAATATTGGAAGGCAATCCAATGGCCCTTAATAAAAGTATATATGTAGATATGGAGGTCACAATTTCTCAACTAACAGAGGAACTTGCAGACCAAATTGAACTAATAGCACCTTTTGGGTGCAAGAATACTAGACCGGTTTTCAGAGTACCTGCAGTGGAATTATCAGCAATCAGTTATATGGGCGCCGAGAAAAATCACGTAAGATTTTTGGCAACAGATGAATTTGGCAAAAAAATTCAATGTGTACTATTTGGAAAAGCCAAAGAATATGATACAATAATGCATAGTTTGAAAAAACATAGTTTAGTTGGCAAGTTTGAATGTCAATTATGGAATGGTGCAAAAAAACTGCAATTGATTGTGGAAGATATAGAAGTGTAGGGAAAAATATGATAAAAATGAGAAAAAGTAAATTTGTTATGTTAATTGTAATTATAGTAATTTGTACTAGTTTAGTTACAGTAGGAATATTTACAGCTTATGCAACATTGACAGATTCAGCCGTAGTGAAGAAACAAAACCTTATGGAACTTGAAAATTTTGCTAAGAAATACTCCAAGCTTTATCAACTAGATAAAACCATAAAGAATAATTTCCTTTGGGACGTTAAAGAAACAGATATGATGAACGGAGTCTACAAGGGGCTACTTGGCTCACTAAATGATAAGTATTCCTCATATATGACAAAAGAGGAAATGGCAAAATGGACAGATTACATGAATGGTGAGTTCTCTGGAGTCGGTGTAAATTTTGCAAAAAATGATAAAGATGAGTATGTTATACTCAGTATTTTGCCTAATAGTGCGGCGGAAGAAAGCAAATTAAAGGCAGGAGATATTATCGTCGCTGTAGATGGAAAAGCCTACAACACTGCGGAAGAAATGAAAGTGGCCATGCGAGGCGAGCAGGGGACTAAAGTTTCTTTGACATACAAAAGAAATGGTGTAGAAAATACAATCGAAATGATTAGATCCGTAGTGGCAGAGCGTTCAGTATACTCCACTTTGCTGGATAAAAAAACTGGCTACATTGGTATTGTATCCTTTGAGAAAAATACAGCCAAACAGTTTAGAACTGAACTAAACACTATGGAACTAAAGAATGTTGAAAATTTGGTTATAGATATAAGAGGAAACGGCGGAGGCTATACAGAACAGGGCATCGAGATAGCGGATATGTTACTTCCAGAATGCACAATCACATATATGACAGACAAGAGCGGGAAGAAAACTTACTACAATTCAGATCAAAAGGCTACAACCCTTGATTATGTGGTCCTGGTCAACGGAAACACAGCCAGCACATCGGAGATATTGGCAGCTGCCATTCAAGATAATAATGGTGGAGAAATAATTGGAACAAAGACTTATGGAAAAGGAATTGTTCAGGGAACATTTGCCTTTAATGATGGTTCGGCAGTGAAGATGACAATAATGCAGTATTTTTCACCAAAGGGAAAGGTTATACATAATAAAGGAGTCAAACCAGACTACGAAATTGAGTTAAAGCCTAGCGACAAAATTGATTATCAACTGGAGAAGGCAAAAGACGTTCTAGTTAGCAATTAAAAGACAATTTGACTTTAGTGTGTAAAAGTAATATAATAAAAAAAGATTTTATTGAAGACGAAAGGAGCTACTAATATGGCATATGATTCCAAGTTTAAACGGGACGACATAGATGAACTGTTTAAAGCTATTTTGACATTAACAGATGAAGAAGATTGTTATAGGTTTTTTGAAGATATTTGTACAATAAATGAAATACACGCAATTGCACAGAGATTGCAGGTTGCCAAGTTGCTCTCAAACAAAAAAACATATAACGAAATCGAGGATATCACAAAAGCATCTACAGCTACAATAAGTAGAATAAACAAATGCTTGGTTTATGGTGCTGATGGATACAAGAGAGTTCTCGAAAGGATAGAAGAAAAGTAAATATCATAATTTAGAACGTCACATATGGCGTTCTTTCTTGTTTTTTGTTATAATATAGAGATATCAAATTACATTAAGGAGAATTTATGTTTAGCATATATATTTATGAAGGACCATTTAAACAAGGTGAAAAAGGATACGATTTAATAAGGGAAGCAGCGGCAAGATTTTGTGCTGAGAACAACCTTGAAATCGACGTATACAGTGCTGATATACTAAAAAGAGAAAAAGGCAAGCCATACTTTGATGGTACAGAACTGGAATTTTCACTGTCACATTCAGGATTGCTTTGGATGTGTCTGATTGGTACTTCACAATGCGGACTGGATATCCAAGAAGTAAAAGAATGTAAGTACGAAGAAATAGCTAAGCGATACTTTACAAAAGAAGAACAACATTACGTTGAACTTTGGGGTATAGAAGGATTTTTTGAAATTTGGGTAAGAAAAGAGGCCTTTGGTAAATTTACTGGAGCAGGACTTTTTGCTGAAGGTGGGAATTTCATATCGGAAAAAGGCGATATTCTGGATCAGTTGCAAATAGACGGAAAAACACTTTTTTTGACACCAATAGAGATATCCAACGAAATAAAATGTGTGGTTTGCACAGAAGAAAAAGTTAATGTTGAAGTTAGGATTTTGGCATAGTTTGGAGGGATTCTTATTAATATCAACGACGTTGCCCTAAGACGGCTAGGTACTCGCAATAGAACAGTATTTGAAATGAGAAAATATTTGACTGAGAAAGAATTTGCCACAGAAGAAATTGAAAGATTGATTGCGGATTTTTTGGACTATGGATATTTGAATGACTTGAGATACTGTATGGAATATTTTACTTATGCTCTAGGAAAATCCAAGGGAAAGCAGCGAATTACAACTGAACTTAAACAAAAGGGTGTTGATCCCATAATAATAGAGAGGGCTTTTGATGAATACGATAGCCCCATAGATGAAAAACAGATGGCATATGAGGAAGCAAAAAAAATCATTAGAAACATAGGAGTTCCTCAAGGAGAACGTCTGTCAGAAAAAGTCATTGGTAGAATAGGGCGTAGGCTATCCACACTGGGATATCCGATAGATATTGTATACAGAACCATAAATATGGTTAAAAATAATAATGAAGAAGAATTATGAGGGTACCATGAGTAGACTAGAACGTACAGAAATGTTAATCGGAAAATCAGGCGTTGACAAGCTGGCAGCGGCCAAGGTACTGATATTTGGTGTTGGTGGCGTTGGTGGATTTGTGTGCGAAGCGTTGGCCAGAGCTGGAGTTGGCGAGATGGATATTGTTGACAATGATGTTATTTCAGAAAGCAATATTAATAGACAGATCATCGCTACATATAAAACCATTGGTCAAAGCAAGGTGCAGGTAATGAAAGAACGAATACTTTCAATTAATCCGGATTGCAGAGTCACGTGTCACCAATGTTTCTATTTGCCTGATGATGAGCAGGTACGAAACAGTTTTGCATTTGAAGAGTTTGACTATATAATAGATGCTATAGATACGACGACAGCTAAAATAGATATTATCGTAAGAGCAAAAGAGGCGGATGTGCCGGTTATTTCATCTATGGGGACAGGAAATAAATTGGACAATAATAGATTTGAAATTGTTGATATAGAAAAGACATCAGTGTGTCCACTTGCAAAAGTAGTGAGAAAAGAACTGCGAAATAGGGGCATTTCTAACGTAAAAGTGTTATACTCAAAAGAAGAACCTATAAAGACGGGGCAGCCAACCCCAGGGAGCATAAGTTATGTGCCATCTACGGCAGGATTAATTATCGGTGGACAAGTAATAAGAGATTTATTGGAGGTAAAATAGTGGGATATGTAAAAGTTAGAGAAGTTAACTTAGAAAGAGGAATGCCCACAGTACCAGTGGCGCTTAACAAAATGGTAAATGAGTTGTCTACAGCAAAGATGTCAGGACAAAAGGCAGTGATTTTGGTTCATGGTTATGGCTCATCTGGAGTAGGCGGAGGAATCAAAGTGGGAGTTAAAGCCAAGCTGAAAGAACCTTATCTATCAGGGATAATAAGGAAATTTTGTGGTGGTGAACAATGGATGGACAACAAAAAAGATTTTTTGACGGTCTGCCCACAACTTAAGGATTTTAGTTCATATGTGGATGGAAACAAGGGAATTACAATAGTATTACTAAAATAAATCGAGTAAACAGGAGGCAGTATTTTGGGAAACAATATTAGAAAAGCGATTCTGGATCTTTCAAAAAAAGAAAGAGCCTTCTTAGAAAAAGAAAAAACTGAGATAGCATTAAAAGCAGTAATTTATGAGAAAGTACCAGAAAAACTCATAGGTACTTTGGAATACGCATTTATAAAAGCTTTTAAATTAGTCTTTGTTCAAGGAACAGGATTGATTGAAAAAACATTTAAAAAAGAAGACATTGGATTGGAATTTGGAGCAAATGATTATATAATAGACAGGAAAGATACTAGAAAAAACTTAAAAAGGATGGATAAGTTATCTAAAAAAAGCAATCTGTTAAACAACACAATAACTACGGCTTCGGGCTTTGGAATGGGACTGATGGGTATGGGAATACCGGATATTCCAGTGTTGGTTACTACCTTGCTTAAGGGAATTTACCAAATAGCTTTAAGTTATGGATTTTCATATGAGGAAGAAGATGAAAAAATATATATATTGAAATTGATTAAGGTTGCACTGGACAGCAGCGACGACAGATATGCCGAGAGTGAAGCCATGGACACTATGGATTTTCAGGATACAACATTGGAAGATGAAATTAACAAGACGGCCAAAGTATTGTCAGATGAACTTTTGGTAGAAAAGTTTGTTCAAGGCTTACCTATTGTAGGAGTTATCGGCGGTTTTGTAAATTTTTCAGTATATAAAAAAGTCAGCAAGCTGGCAGAAATAAAATATAAAAAAAGATATTTAAACAGCAAATTATAGGAGGAAGTTATAATGGCAGATTACAGAGAAGAATTATTATCACAAATCGAAAAGTATTACGGGGAAGTTCTTGAAAAATACAAGGTAACTACAACGGCAGCTATGTTAGATGCTAGAAAAGCCTCGCTATTTAAAAAAAAGGATTTTGCAGGTCACGTAGTCCATTTTAAAGAACATAAAGAGGAAGCTTTATCTATAACCCCAGAACAAATTGAAATACCTAGTGATGATTTTGAAACTAAGAAGATAGTGGAAATTTTCAAGAAAAGTCTAGCTACTTTTAATGGCTTATGTGATAGAGATATAGAGTTTTATGATTTTATGGACAGAAAGCAAAAGAGAGAAGACGGAATAAACGTTAAAAACTATAAGGAGGTCTTTAGCGCTATGCAACGAGCTATGTTGTCAGCTCACGAAGCACTAGGATTCCTTGATACAGCATATCAAAAATACCAAAACGGAGAAACTGTTTTTGAAGAGGGCGAAACAGTAGGAGAACAAACTCCGGAAACTCCAGTGGAGGCTCCAGTAGAGAAAAAAGAGCCGCAGCTTAGAAGAATACTGGACAAAGATATTGATATTGACGAAGAATAGTCGTTATTGGGAATTTACATAAGAATTATACTGGCAATTTTTCCGATAAAAACAGATACAAACAGACTTCCAAACCATATACACAAAGCGTTTGGGAGTTTTTCTTGTTTAAAAAGCAAAATTGTGGAGTTAAAACAAGGGACGAAGAATGTTAACATTAACAGGCAAACGGTGACCTGTGCTTGGGAAAAGCTGGTGGATTGGATTATGTTAATGAGAGAAGCCGATCCAAAATCACGTTTTATGATGTTTAGTAAAAATAGAGTTGAGGAGCTTGCAGGCAGATTAAAAAAGCTTTCCATAAGCGGGCCACAAATATGGCAAACTTTTGCGAACCAATCAAAGTACATTGCCGTAGATATTATTATGCTACCAAGGCAAAAGGGTTTTGCTGTTTCGTAAATAAATTTGCATGAGCTTCTCAATGAAGTGAAAAAATAGCGCCAAAATACTGCAAAGGAAAGTTCGCCTGACTTTCTTGACGGCCAAACAAGGGAAGTGTTTAAGGGGAAAAACAGGTTAGTTATTTTGTAAATTATGGCGATAATAACTATTGTGAAGAACAGGTATGTAAAAAAAGCCTTAGGTGACACCATAGAGGCATAAGTTAAAATAATGGCAAGTTTGGAAGAGCATGGCACTAATAGAATTAGTAAAATCGCCAATCTGGCCTTTGTCTTTCTGCTCTTTATTGAATCAAGGGAAGCCAGAGCCACAGTGGTACAACCAAGGCCTAAAAACATATATAAAAACTGATTGGTTCTTGGTGTAGCTTTCCTGAAAATGGGTAAATAATCAATGAATTTCCCCATTAACTCTAAGACAAACATTATGGGGAGAAGTACAGTAAATAAATATTTTGGAGTCAAGGTGAAAAGACCGAAGTCACCAAAGCAAATCAAATTTAGTAAGTCTTTAATATCTATCATTTTATCTTTTTAAACCTCACAAATAGTGGTATACTATATTGTATATGTGTATAATTTGATTTAATGTTAGAAAGGGGCAAAAAGTGGAGGGAAGTACAGGAATACTTTTTATAGTAGTGCTTGTTATTATATCGATATTGTTGATATTGGTTTTAATCAAAACCAGTAAATTAGGCAACAATGAAGGTAACAAGAATGTAGAAAATGAAATTAAAGAATCCAGAATGGAAACCATTCAATATATAAACAGTTCCTTTAGAACTTTTAGTGATATCGTTTCGACAAATCAGAAAGAGTCGGCGGAAACACAGGATAAACGACTTATGGAGCTAAACGAAAAGTTCAATCATATGGCACTTGAGAATGAACAGAAATTAGAAAATATAAGAACTACAATGGAAAAGAAAATTGGAGAACTAAAAGAAGATAACAACAAACAACTTGATTTGATGCGACATACAGTAGATGAAAAATTGCAGAAAACCCTTGAGGACAGAATAAGCCAGTCTTTTAAGCTAGTAAGCGAAAGACTTGAACAGGTTTATAAAGGATTAGGGGAAATGCAGACTTTAGCGGCTGGTGTAGGCGATTTAAAAAAGGTACTGTCAAATGTCAAGACAAGAGGCATTCTCGGAGAAATTCAGCTGGGAGCTATATTGGAACAAATATTATCACCAGACCAGTATGAGGAAAATGTTACCACAAAGAGTACTGGCGGGGAGCGAGTAGAGTTTGCAGTCAAGCTTCCTGGAGATGAAGACGGGGTGGTTTATCTTCCTATCGATGCAAAGTTTCCGGGAGATGCATACAGCAAATTAGTAGAGGCATACGAAATGGGCGACCAAAGATTAATTGACGAAGCTGGTAAAAGTCTGGAAAGAATAATAAAATCTGAGGCAAAAGATATTCGAGATAAGTATATCGAACCACCAAACACAACGGATTTTGCAATAATGTTCTTGCCTTTTGAAGGGCTATATGCCGAGGTAATTAGGAGAGGAATGTTGGAGGTTTTGCAGAGAGATTACAAGATAAATATTGCTGGGCCAACAACTATGGCAGCCTTGCTGAACAGTTTACAAATGGGATTTAAAACGTTGGCAATACAAAAACACTCAAGTGAAGTGTGGGAAGTTTTGGGAGCAGTAAAGACGGAGTTTGACAAATTTGGAAATGTTTTGGAGGCGACTCAACAGAGGATAAATCAAGCTAACGAGGAACTTGACAAATTAATTGGAACGAGAACTCGAAGTATACAGAGAAAACTTAGAAATGTAACTGGAGTCACAGAAGGACTATCGGGAGACATATTGGAAATTGAGGAATAATATGAGTATATACGCTATAGGCGATTTGCACCTATCTTTTGATGATATAGTGGAAAAGCCCATGGACATATTTGGACAAAGTTGGATTAACCATACAGACAATTTGAGCCGGAAGTGGATAGAAACCGTATCGGAAGAAGACACCATAATAATAGCGGGAGATGTTTCGTGGGGGCTAAAAATGTCAGAGGCAACGGCTGATTTTCAGTGGATACATGGTTTACCTGGCAAAAAAATAGTAATAAAAGGAAATCATGACCTTTGGTGGACTTCAGTGAACAAACTGAATAGCATTCACGAGGATATGGTGTTTTTGCAGAACCACTGCTATATTCTAGAAGATGGAGTTACTGCAATTTGTGGAACTAGAGGTTGGATTTGTCCTGGAACTGATGGGTTTACCGATCATGACAACAAGATATATGAACGAGAATTAATTAGGCTAAAAATGTCCCTTGATGAGGCAAAAAAAATGGGAGCGCGGGAAATTGTATGCGCATTGCACTTCCCACCGACTAACGACAAAATGCAGCAGTCGGGCTTTACGGAAATGTTATCTGAGTACGGAGTAAAAATTTGTGTATATGGGCATTTGCATGGAAAAGAAGCATTTAAAAATGGTTTACAAGGTAATCTCAACGGAGTTGAATATAGATTAGTTTCTCTAGACTATTTGGAAGGTCAACCTAAATTAGTTAGATAGAGCTAACGAAAGATTTGTAAGAGGTGAAATATGGAAACGAGAAAAATAATTTTGATTGTATTAGATAGCATGGGCATTGGAGAATTGCCTGATGCAAAAAATTATGGAGATGTAGGGGCAAACACCTTTGCGCATATTGTAGAGAATAACCCAGATTTTAACATTCCAAATTTGAGAAAATTAGGACTGGGAAACATAAAAGGACTGGTAGACGGCAAGCTTGCAGTGGCAGAACCAATGGGTAACTACGGCAAAATGAAGGAAATTTCAAAGGGAAAGGATACCATTACAGGCCACTGGGAAATGGCTGGAATTGAAACCAGTATTCCCTTTAAAACATATCCTGATGGATTTCCAAAGAAATTTATGGACGAATTTGAGAAGGAAATTGGCATAGAATGTCTTGGGAATTGCACTGCTTCGGGAACTGAAATAATAGAGAGATTGGGGTCAGACCACGAAAAAACAGGCAAACCAATTGTCTATACATCGTCGGATAGTGTATTCCAGATTGCGGCTAATATTGACGTAATTCCACTTGAAATCCTCTATGAAATTTGCAAAAAGGCAAGGGAACTTTTGGTGGGCGAATTTGCCTGTGGCAGGGTAATTGCAAGACCTTATAGAATTGAAGATGGTAAGAGAGTTAGAACTTCTGACAGGCGTGATTATGCCGTTTCACCTACAGGAAAAACTATTTTGGACAAGGTGCAGGATACAGGCAAAACTGTATATGCTGTTGGGAAAATAAGCGATATTTTCAATGGTCAAGGAGTGGATATTTCTGTTCATACAGAAAATAATATGGACGGAGTTGACAAAACAATAGAGGCTATTCAAAAGGATTTCCAAGGTTTTATTTTTACAAATCTTGTGGACTTTGACTCGAAATTTGGCCATAGGAGAGATCCTGTAGGTTATGGGAAAGCTATTATGGAATTTGATGAAAGATTGCCAGAGATTATTGAAGCAATGGACAGCAACGATATTCTTATGCTTTGTGCAGACCATGGTAACGATCCTATGCACAGCGGTTGGGATCACACTAGGGAATATATTCCAATTGTTGTCTTTGGCAAAGAAATAAAGCAAAACACTGATTTGGGAATAAGAAATTCTTTTGCAGATATTGGAGCTACTATATCGGAGGCATTTGGAACAGAGCCAACGGTAATTGGAGAAAGTTTTTTGAAAGAAATTCTTAAATGATTTGTATGGGGAAAGGGAGATGTTACTATGAATATGAATGACATAATATATAAAAAAAGACAAGGTGGGGAACTTTCCAAAGAAGAAATAGAGTATTTTATTACAGGCTACGTTGATGGAAGTATCCCAGATTATCAAGCATCGGCGCTACTTATGGCTATATTTTTTAGGCATATGGACAAGGAAGAAACTTTTCAATTGACCAATGCAATGCGATATTCGGGGGACACAATCGACTTGTCAGAAATCAAAGGGATAAAGGTTGACAAACATTCCACAGGTGGTGTGGGAGATAAAACAACCCTTATTGTTGCGCCAATTGCAGCGGCTTGCGCAATTCCTATCGCAAAGATGAGTGGCAGAGGCCTTGGTTTTACTGGTGGAACAGTTGACAAAATGGAATCAATACCAGGGTTTAGAACTTCCCTTGAACCAGAAGAATTTCTGAATCAAGTCAATAGTATTGGAATATCAGTAATAGGTCAAACTGCACATATTACTCCAGCTGATAAGAAACTATATGCACTTAGAGATGTAACTGCTACGGTTGACAATCTCAGTTTGATTGCCTCTAGTATAATGAGCAAAAAATTGGCGGCTGGAAGTGATGCAATTGTTCTCGACGTAAAATGTGGTAATGGGGCGTTTATGGAAAATCTGGAAGATGCAACTTCCCTTGGAAATATTATGACTGAAATAGGTGCAAGTGCAGGGAAAAAGACCATAGCGGTAATAACCGATATGAGCCAACCCCTTGGAAAGGCTGTGGGAAATAGCCTTGAGGTTATAGAGGCCATAGAAACATTAAAAGGAAATGGGCCAAAGGATATTACGGAATTAGCGGAAATATTGGCAGGCATTATGATATTCGTTGGAGGTAAAGCTTCTACACCTGACGAAGGCTACCAGAAAGCAAAAGAAGCTTTGGCATCAGGGGCAGCGCTAAACAAATTCAGAGAATTTGTGGAAATGCAGGGAGGCAATCCGATGGTTACTGAGGATTACTCATTATTTCCAGCACATAGCGTTTCAAAGGACTTGATTTCAGAGGAAGATGGATTTGTTTCTGGAATAATCGCCAGATCAATTGGCCTTGCCTCGCAACATACTGGAGCTGGTCGTGCTACAAAGGAAGACTCTATCGACTTGTCAGCAGGTGCGTACATCTACAAAAAAGTGGGTGATGCTGTGTCAAAAGGAGAGGTCATAGCAACATTCTATGGCAACGACCAAGAAAAAGTTAATCGTGGCGCAGAAGAAGCAAAGAAGGCATTTATTATCACAAAGGATAAGGTTGAACCACCTTTGTTAGTCAAAAAAATATTGGGTTTGTAAACATTAACTATCAAAAAAAGAAAATTGCGATTTTTCAAAGAAATTAAAAAGAAAAAGGCTTTTACCCATTGCAAGACAATAAGAAATCACTTATAATTGTAATCGTATTGAATTATTATAATAATTAAAGAATTATGGGATTGAATGATGAATGAAAAAATTAAGGTATTAGTTGTTGACGATAAACAGTTAAATAGGGCAATACTGAAAAAAATCCTAGCTAACGAGTATTTTGTGTTAGAAGCAGAAAATGGCAAAGTAGCTTTGGATGTAATTGAAAATACCGAAGGTATATCTGCAGTTTTGCTTGATATGAAAATGCCGGTTATGGATGGATATGAATTCTTGGAAATAATCAGGAAAAACGATAAGTATACATCACTTCCAGTTTTAGCTATTACGGCGGCAACTGACGAAGATTCGGAGTTGAGAGCATTGAGTTTGGGAGTAGATGATTTCCTTGAAAAACCAATTTCCCCTCAAGTAGTGCTTAGAAGGTTGAAAAATGCCACTAGGTTGCAACAGGCACTTTATGATTCACAGATCGATTCCTTGACTAAGTTATTTAATCGTGGAGCCTTTTGGAGAAAGATTGACAATTGGATGCATAGTGTTGATGACAGAAGAAAAGCAGCACTTTGCGTAATAGATATAGACGATTTTAAAAATGCAAATGATACATTGGGGCATGTCTTTGGGGATTCAGTTTTGACTGAATTTGCACATTCCTTAAATGAAATTTCTGGAGAAAAAACAGTAGTTAGCCGTTTAGGCGGTGATGAATTTGCAGTTTTTATTAAAGACTATGACGAATTAGAGGAAGTAAAACTCATAGCATGCAAAATACTGGACGGTTTACTAAACAGGGTTATTTCACAGATGGAGGCGACTCCCACATGCTCAGTAGGTATTGCATTGTTCCCAGAGGATAGCACCAACAGAAGAGAGTTATATTACAAGGCTGATCAGGCTCTGTATGAGTCAAAACGCTTAGGCAAAAACCAATATACTTTTTTTGGCGACTGCGGTATGTTAACCAGACGCGAATCAAAAGCTAGCAAAGAATGGTTGCTTGATGAACAAGATGCCTATATCTATATTTGTGATGCTGAAACCCATCAGGTATACTATGCAAATGCCATGGCTTTGGGGCTGATGCACACAAGAGAAAATCAAGGAATAAACTGTTTCTGTCATATGCTTGGACTTTGTGATGTACCACATGAGTTTTGTATGGCAAAAGAGTTAAATGGTGTTAAATCTAGCACACATATAGTAACTAGCAAGAAAACTGGCAAAAAACTACTATATAAAGGTAAACTAGTCAACTGGAACGACAGAATGGCAAGGATGTCTATAGTTAGTGAAATGGAATAAATTAA
>JAVXAG010000030.1:0-17518 GCA_036660615.1 Anaerovoracaceae bacterium | reverse complement strand
GGGCTCGAACCTATGACCCCCTGCTTGTAAGGCAGGTGCTCTCCCAGCTGAGCTAAACGCCCATATGCTTGTACCGTTTGCTTGACACATTTATAAACTATACAGTAATTCATCCATTTTGTCAAGACATTTTTTTTAACTTTTAAAGTATTTTACTTGCGATACTTGTTCGTATCGTTTTCACAAATGGGTTACCTAATTAGGTGACCGAGAAATATATTACCACAACATATAGTTGCTGTCAACGGGTTTTCCGATTATTTATCTTTTTTTATTTTAACCTTTTCAAACTGTTGATATTTCAATATAATCGCTCCATTAGTTATATTTTGCAACATTTCATTTATACTTTTTTCATTCTCTTGATCGCAGACGATTTCAAAAGAAATCACGTCCTCATAAATTAAGTTTCTTATTTGAAAATTGTTATCTTTTGATATGTTTTGAATCCTATTGAAGAAAGTATAGTCCACCTTGTACTGTAAAACTGACATCTCCATTACATCACAAATACCTGCAGCCAATATCCCCATTTTTGCACTACTAGTATAGGCGCGAACCAGACCACCAGTGCCAAGTTTTATTCCACCAAAATAACGAGTAACAACTACCGCCACATTGGTTATCTGTTCTTTGACTAGCATCTGTACAATAGGTGCACCAGAAGTCCCCTGAGGCTCTCCGTCGTCACTTGCCCATTGTATTTGAAACTTATCCCCAATAACCATGGCTGGCACATTGTGAGTCGCATCCTTGTATTTTTTCTTGATTTCACCTATAAAAGCATCAGCTTCCTCTTTGGTTTCCACAGCTTTAACACTAGTAATAAATCTGGATTTTTCTATACTTTGCTCACAAAATCCCTGATCCATAATTGTACTATATAACTTCATAATCCTTCAACCTTTGATAATCTGCATTAGATAATTCCAACTCAAAGAGAGTCCCATCATCAGTGTATTCCATAGAACTTACATTGGCTTTTGAGCATATATAAGAAGACAAATCACCTCTAGTAAAAGGGATCAGCATCTTAGTATTTACTTTGTCAGCAAATATTTTGGCTTTTATCATATCAATCAGCTCATCAATATTAGTATGGTATTTAGCCGATATATATATGTTATCCATATTTGGTATTGGAACAGGTTCTTCCGTTACAAGGTCTATCTTATTAAATGCCATAATTTTGTCCTTATTTCCAGCACCAATCTCATCCAAAACTTTGTTGGTTACTTCAATGTGGAATTGACTGTTTTCATAAGATGAATCTACAACATGAACTAGCAAGTCCGCATAAGAAACTTCCTCCAACGTCGCCTTAAAAGCCTGAATCAAAGAATGGGGTAATTTGCTTACAAATCCAACAGTATCAACCAAAATAAACTCGTGGTTAGTGTCAAGTTTTACACTTCTTTGTTGAGTATCAAGTGTGGCAAAAAGCATGTCCTTTTCGGTAACAGTTTTCTCATCTTTGTCGGTTAACTGCATCAAACAGTTCATCACTGCCGACTTGCCAGAATTAGTATATCCAACCAAAGCGACAACAGGAATTTCCGACTTAGCCCTCTTTGATCTTTGGATAGTTCTGTTGTGAGTTGAACTAGCGATTTCCGCCTTAATATCATCCATTCGTTTTTCTATATGTCTTCTGTCCGTCTCAAGCTTTTTTTCACCTGGTCCTCTAGTTCCAATCCCTCCGCCTTGTTTTGACAGAGATTTTCCAAAGCCTGTGAGCCTAGGTAATCTATATTTTAGTTGAGCAAGTTCTACTTGTAATTTGCCCTCTTTGGAGATGGCTCTATCTGCGAATATATCCAGAATCAAAATAGTTCTATCAATTACTTGCACGCCAATTACATCTTCCAAATTTCTTAGTTGCATACCGGAAAGTTCATCATTGAATATGACCATATCGGCTTCCATATTCTTTGCCATTTCCCCTATTTCTTCTACTTTTCCCTTTCCTATCAAAGTAGCCTTGTTGGGTTTTTCTAGGTTTTGAACTACATTTCCCAACACCTCAATTTTGGCAGCTTGGGCTAATCCACACAGTTCTTCCATAGAATAAGAAATGTCTTCATTCCTTTGAAGGCCAACTAATATAGCCTTAAATTCTTCTTGTTCGATTGTTTCGTTTTTATCATTAAATTTTAACATGTTGTTAGTATACCACATTTACTCATCAGTTACATCCAAAATATTCTTTTCTGGCACAACTACATAACTATTTGGCACATCTCCAACTATTACGGTCTCTGCAATCAAGATTTTGTTTTTTATATGAAAATCTGATGCAATAAACGGCGCAAGCACCCTGACATTACTGTCAATAATGACATAGACTTTGTATTTTGTCTGGTTTATTCCCTGTGTTTCAAACTCCGTTATGAAGTCGAAATTTGATACAGAAAGTGGCAGAACCCTTAGATTTACATTCAAATCTACTTGAGAAAGTATTTTGCTTCCTAGAATTGCTCCATAAGAAACCTTGATTTTTTGTTCTTCAACCTTGGAATAGTTTTCTTGTAATGTTTCTGCAAATTGTGAAACCATTTTGTTTATTAGTTGGGTATTAGACTGAACCATATTAATTTCTCCGTCTTTTCCAGTCTTTACATAAAACAAATTTTTATCCTCATAGTATTCATTATTGGAAAAGCCATGACTTATTGTATTGTTAATGATTTCCGTCACCATACCCTTAGCTTTAATCTCACCTATTGCGTCGATATTTGGGCTTATAAGCTTTTTATATTGGAAAGTGGACACAAGGGACGTTATGACAAATAAAACCAGTAGAAACACCATTTTTTTCTTTATCACATTTTTACTTTGTTTGCATTTTCTCATAAAAATATCCCCCGACACATATATCATATGTTTTGCCGGGGGTTTTTGTTAATTCTTATTATAGAGTTATTATTAAATCTCTATTTTTTTAATTTCTCCCTTAAGGAATCTATTGATAATCTTAATTCTAGTACCCTTCATTCCAAGTGATCTTGATTCGATTACACCTGCACTTTCAAGTTTTCTAAGAGCATTTACAATAACTGAGCGAGTGATACCTGATTTATCAGCAATTTTACTTGCAACAAGAAGACCTTCTTCGCCTTCCAACTCTGCAAATATCTTTGTAACTGCATCAAGTTCTGAATATGACAATGTTTCTAGTGCCATTTGTACTGCACCTAACATTCTAATATCCTTTTCTTCTTCATTAGTAATTCCTCTACTCACTTCGATTCCAACTACTGTTGCACCGTACTCACAGAAAGCGATATCTTCATCATCATATGCTTTTCCATGTCTTGCCATAATCATAGTTGCGATTCTGTTGCCACCAAAGATTACAGGAATAATAGTGTGATATTTCTCTGATAGTTCATAGTCACTACCATAAATTTCCTTAATGTTTTCTTCCGTCAAATTAGCCTTTGTCTCAACAATGGACATAATTTTATTAAGATAGTTGTCAGGAATAGAATCACTTCCCGTACTTGGATCGTGGACAACTGGTGTTTCTTCCCCTTCTTCGTAATAGGCTGCTAGTACCTTGCCTCTAGCATTCATAATGTAAGCATTTGAATCCATCAACTCTCCCATTATTCTACACAACTCAGAAAAAGAGAAATGACCTGTCGCACTTTCACTTAATACCCAATTTAATTTTCTCATTTTGTTCAATATTTGATCACTCATAACTTCTCCTCTTATAATATATATCTATCAATATCTTCCACGTGTATTTTGTCAGAAAACTTATTTTGAACATACTCTTGGTCAATAGTAATTTCTTCTTCATCCATATCCGGAATATTGAAGGAAATATCTTCCAAAAGTTTTTCTAAAATAGTATGAAGCCTTCTTGCTCCAATGTTTTCTGTCTGTTCGTTCATTAAGAACGCCATTGATGCAACCTCTTCAATTGCCTCGTCAGTAAAATCAACTTTTACACCTTCAGTCTCAAGCAATGCCTTATGCTGTTTTACAATAGCATTTTCCGGTACTGTCAAAATCTTTAGGAACGCGTCTTTTGTCAATTTTTCAAGTTCTACCCTAATAGGGAATCTTCCTTGTAATTCAGGAATCAAATCAGTTGGTTTAGACGTTGAAAATGCTCCAGCACCTATAAACAATACATGGTCAGTCTTAACTGGTCCATATTTTGTATTAATTACACTTCCTTCAACAATTGGAAGTATATCTCTTTGCACACCTTCTCTTGATACGTCAGCACCTGATCTATATCCACCGCCTGAAGCAATTTTATCTATCTCATCAATAAAGATAATACCATTTTGCTCTGCATTTCTAAGAGCCTCATCAGTTACTTGATCCATGTCAATTAACTTTTGTGCTTCTTGCTCTCTCAAAATCTTTCTAGCTTCTCTAACTCTAACTCTTTTTTTCTTTTTCTTTTGAGGTGCCATATCTCCAAAAATATTTCCTATGGCAATGCTCATTCCCTCATTACTCATATCAAGTTGATTTCCTTTTGGAACATCTGCAACTTCAATTTCAATAAATTGCTCCTCCAAAAGTCCTTCTCTTAACTGCTGTCTTACTTGTTCACGAGCCATTTCCACATCACTTTGTTCTCTAGTATCTTCAGGTTCTTTGGTTTGACCCTCTTCATAGAGTTGTTTCTGTGTAGGATATCCGCCACTGTTCATCAAGAAATCCAAAGGATTCTTTGGTCCTTTACTCTGTGGTGGTTTCTTTTTGCCTGGGATAATCGCTTCGATAATAATCTCTTCTGCAATATCATCAGCAATATCGTATTTTTCTTGTAGTCTAGTCTGTTTTGTAATTCTAATTGATGCCTCAACAAGGTCTCTAACCATAGAGTCAACATCTCTGCCAACATAACCTACTTCAGTAAACTTTGTAGCCTCAACCTTTACAAAAGGTGCATCCATTAGCTTAGCTAGTCGTCTTGCTATCTCAGTTTTACCAACGCCAGTAGGACCCATCATTAAAATATTCTTTGGTGTTATTTCTTCTCTCATCTCTTCAGAAAGTAGACTTCTTCTATATCTGTTTCTAAGTGCTACAGCTACAGATTTCTTAGCATCATCTTGTCCAATAATATATTTGTCCAGTTCTGCTACTATTTCCTTTGGAGTCATACTATATAATTTCTTACCCATATCGTACCCCCTATAATTTCTCTACAGTAATATTATCATTAGTATACACACAAATAGACGATGCTATTTTTAGTGATTCCCTTACAATTTCCTCAGCGGTCATATCTGTATGGTTAAATAATGCGTTAGCTGCGGAATATGCAAAATTCCCACCTGAACCAATAGCGACAAAACTTTGGTCTGGATCGATTACTTCACCATTTCCAGAAACTACTAATAAATCATCTTTATCTGCAACAATCATCAGAGCTTCCAGGCTTCTCATCCCCTTATCAGAACGCCATAGCTGTGCTAAATCAACAGCAGCCCTCTTCAAATTTCCTGAGTGTTCTTCAAGCTTACTCTCAAATTTCTCAGTCAAGGCAAAAGCATCAGCAACAGATCCTGCAAACCCTGTAATTACAGAGTTTTTATAAATCTTTCTAACCTTTTTTGCTCCATTTTTCATAATAGTTGTTTCGCCCATTGTAACCTGTCCATCACCACCAATAGCGATGTCATCTGGGCCTCTTTTTACAGCAACAATAGTAGTTGCATGAAATTGTACCATTTTCTCTTCCTCCAATATAATTATTCTTTATAGCTACATTCAGCTTTTGAGCAAGCATATTTGCTTGTTTTTGTCTTTTTTTCTAGTAGGAGTGAACCACATTCCGGACACTTCCTATCAATTGGCTTGTACCAATATGATTGAGTGCATTCTGGGTATCCGCTACATCCATAGAACAGCTTACCTTTTTTGCTCTTTCTTGCCACTAGATCTTTACCACATTCTGGACATTTTACACCGATAGTCTTTATGATAGGTTTTGTGTTTTTGCATTCAGGATATCCCTTACAAGCAGCAAACTCACCAAATCTACCCATCTTAATTACCATAGGGTTTCCACATAGTTCACAAAGTTCCCCTGTTGGCTGGTCTTCTATTTCTACTTTTTCAATTGCATTATCCGCAATTTCCAATTCCACTTTTAGAGTTTCGTAGAATTTACTAATTACTGATTTCCATTCCAAATCCTTAACTTCAACATCATCTAGCTGGTCTTCCATGGCTGCTGTGAAGTTTGCGTCTACAATCTCTTTGAAATACTCTTCCATTAGATTTGTTACAACAAACCCTAAGTCTGTAGGAATTAGAACTTTCTTTTCTCTAGAAACATATTTTCTCTCAGTCAAAGTGCCAATAATTGGCGCATAAGTACTTGGTCTACCTATATTCTTTTCTTCCAAATCCTTTACAAGTCCCGCTTCTGTAAATCTCGATGGGGGTTGCGTAAAGTTTTGGTCACCTGTGACTTTATCAAAATCCAGAATTTCTCCCACACTAATCGGTGGTAGTATTTTATCTCTGTCATCATCTACTGTATTATTATACACCTTTTGGAAGCCATCGAAAACTAGTTTTGATCCAGTTGTCTTAAAAATATATTCTCCATTTTCAATATCCACCTGTAAATTATCAAATTTAGCTGGTGACATTTGGCTAGCAACAAACCTTGCCCAAATTAATCTGTATAAATTATACTGATCCTTAGTCAAAGATTCTTTGATTGCATCAGGTTCAAGACTAATTATACTTGGTCTAATTGCTTCGTGGGCATCTTGAATATCTTTTTTCTTATTAGAATAAAAATTGTTGCCTAAATACCCTTTACCGAACTTCTCAGTAATAAATTCTGCTGCCGCTGTTTTAGCATCAGCTGATATTCTAACTGAGTCGGTTCTAATATAAGTGACAAGTCCCACAGTTCCATGACCTTTTATTTCAACACCTTCATATAATTGCTGAGCAATCATCATTGTTTTCTTAGTAAAATAATTTAACTTTGTCGATGCTTCTTGTTGCAAACTACTTGTGGTAAATGGAGCATATGGTTTTTTGGTTCTCTCTTTTTCTGTCATAGATTTTACGGTATAGTTTCCTTTTTTCAATTGGTCAAGTATGTTATCCGTATCTATCTTAGTTTCAACAGTGATCTTCTTTCCCTTACATTCTGCAAGCTTAGCCGAAAATCCCTTTCCGTTTTTAAATTCTGCTACAATATTCCAATACTCTTTAGGAACAAAGTCGTTAATTAGCTTTTCCCTATCACAAATTATCTTTAGTGCCGCAGATTGAACTCTGCCTGCGCTTAAACCTCTTCTGATTTTTCTCCAGAGCAATGGGCTAATTTGATAACCTACCAATCTATCCAAAACTCGTCTTGCCTGCTGAGCATCCACCAGTTTCAAATCTATAGGTCTTGGTTTTTTAACTGCTGCCTTAATTGTATCTTTTGTTATCTCATTAAACGCGATTCTGCAAGGTTCTTTTTCATCTATACCCAGCAAAAATGCCAAATGCCATGATATTGCTTCTCCCTCTCTATCCGGGTCAGTTGCCAGATAGACTTTGGAAGCTTTCTTTGCTTCTTTTCTTAATTCTTTTATCAAATCGCCTTTTCCCCTAATTGGGATATACTGCGGTTCAAAATTATTTTCAATATCAATGCCCAGTTTGCTTTTTGGCAAATCCCGTACATGTCCTACCGAAGCGATGACTTTATAGTTGGCACCAAGATACTTTCCTATGGTCTTTGCTTTTGAAGGTGATTCTACAATTACTAATGTTTTTTTCGTACTAGCCATTTTTCCTCCCATATATTCCATACACACAAAAATATATTTTGTTCAAGATATGATTGTATTATTGTTTTCAGAATTTTGCAACAAAAATTTTCCCTAAAGATGAAAAAATTATTCCTTTCATCTCTAAAATAGTGATTATACCATTTATTTCCCATGGTTTTATGTTGGTTTTGTGATAAATATAATCAATTGTCACCTCACCGTTACTGTTGATGACATCAAAAACCCTTCTTTCATCCTCTCCCATGTTTTCATAAATCACATCTTCTATTTTAGGTTGTATACCAATATCCACTAGAATATCATCTATTACAACTAGTGGTGTTGCCCCATCTCTGATTAATTTGTTTGTCCCAAAACTATACAAGCTTGTAATATTGCCCGGTACAGCATAGACTCCTCTTCCTTGATCTATTGCTTCTTCTGCAGTGATAAGTGAGCCACTTTTGTTACTTGCCTCAACCACCACAGTACATTTGGACAATCCACTGATAATCCTGTTTCTTCTTGGAAACATAAATGGCTGTGCAGGTGTGCCAGGTGGGTATTCGGAAATCACCAAACCCTTCTCACAAATACTATTTTTTAATTTAGAATTTTCCAAAGGATAACATAAATCTATCCCACAGCCTAGCACAGCTATGGTACTCCCGTCAACCTCTAATGTTCCTTCATGGCAAAAAGAATCTATTCCTTTTGCCAATCCACTGACCACAGTAATCTTATTTTGACCTAATCTATTGCCCAAAGATTTGGCCACACTCCTACCATAATCGGTACATTTTCTTGCCCCCACAGTGGCTACACACGTTGAATTCAGTAAATCCAAGTTGCCAATACAAAAAAGTTCATCTGGTGGTCCTGCTATTTCTCTTAACAATAAAGGATACTCATCATCGGTTTTAAGAATTTTTTTAATCTCCATTTAATTTTCCTTTCCCATTCTATACTGCAATGCTTCCCCTATATGTGCTGTGGTGATTTCTTCGCTTTGTTGAAAGTCTGCCACAGTTCTTGCCACTTTAAGAACTTTCCAAAAAGTTCTAGGGTTTAATCCTAAACGGCTAAATGCTCTTTCCATCATTTCGTTTCCTTCAGGTTTTAGGTGACAGAATTTTTCTATTTGATTTTCTTCAAGCTGACTGTTGAATTGTATTCCTTCTTTTGCATAACGTTCTCTCTGGACTTTTCTTACTCTTTCAATTTCCATTTTCATATCAAGTGAAGATTCTGTCTTTGTTCCATTTAGCTGATTGTAAGTAATAGGGGTTAACTCAATGCTCATATCAATTCTATCCAGAATTGGCCCCGATAATTTTGCCCTATATCGTTCTATTTCACCAGCAGTACATTTGCATTGATGTGTTGGATCGCCATAGTACCCACATTTGCAAGGATTAGTTGCTGCCACCAACATAAAATCTGCAGGGAAAACATAGTTTATCCCACCCCTAAATATGTTTATCTTTTTCTTCTCCAAAGGCAACCTCAGAAGTTCTATAAGGTTTCTATCATATTCGCCTATCTCGTCTAAAAACAGAACTCCTTTATTGGCAAGTGAAATTTCTCCCGGTTTTGGATTTCCACCTCCACCTATAAGCCCCGCTGGTGTTATTCTGTGATGTGGCTGACGAAAAGGTCTATCAATTATGTATGGGATTTCCTCACTCAAATTTCCAGCAACTGAGTAAATTACTGTAGTTTCCAATATTTCATCATATGTCATCTCTGGCATAATTGTAGGTATTCTCTCAGAAATCATAGTTTTGCCTGTTCCTGGGCTTCCTGTCATAATAATTCCATGATTCCCAGCAACTGCAATTGAAATTGCTCTCTTAGCACTTTCTTCTCCCATAATATCCGAATAATCTAAGGAAAGTTTTCTTTTTGGCAGTGCCAATTTTGAAATGTTTCTTTCTTCATTTATATAGACTTTTAATTTGTCTTTATAATTAAAATGATTTATCACTGATTCCAAGTCTTCTGCTGGATATATCTCCATATCTTGAACTAACAATGCCTCCTCTCTATTTCCCATTGGAATAATGACTTTTTTGACTGACTGTTTCCTCATTGCCAAAACCATTGGCAATATTCCTTCCACCCGATTGATTCCACCGTCAAGAGATAATTCTCCTATAAAGCAATATTTCTCCAGCTCACCGTCAAACAATAAACGGCTGCTAGCCATTATTCCCACTGCCATAGCCAAGTCAAAATGACTTCCCTTTTTCTTTACGTTTGCGGGTGATAAATTTACTGTTATTCTGCTGTTTGGATATGCTATTCCTGAATTTTGTATTGCAAGTCTAATTCTCTCTCTAGCTTCTTTTACTGTAGTGTCTCCCAGTCCAACAATGTTCAGTGCCGGCAATCCTTTGGATATATCTGTCTCAACAAATACTGGCTTTGCTTCAATTCCTTGTATTGATGCGGTTAATATCTTTGATAACATTTTCTTCCCTCCTTAAAAGGCATTCTCAATGTGATTAGTTAAAACTTCTATTACTTGAAATGAGCATTTTTCATACTCGACTTTTTCTGTGTAAATATAGTATCTTGCAACTCTCCGTATCCGTTCACGCTTCTGACTTGTTACCGATTCTGCTGGACTTCCCATTGCAAGGGACTGCCTTGTCTTAACCTCAATAAAAAATAGTTCATTTTCTTTCTTGGCTATGATATCAATTTCTCCTAATTTGCAATAATACTTTGTTTCCAAAATTTCATATCCTTTTAACCTCAAAAGTTTCGTAGCGAATTCTTCGCCTAAATCTCCCACCAATTTGTTATTTCCCATAAACCCTCCTTAAATTTTATCTTCTTATTTCCTTGGTTGACTATTCAAGGAAATAGTAACGCTTTTGCGTTACATTATTTTACTGTTAATTTATGGCATTTACAATGTGTTTTTTTTGAAACTGCATATAAAAGACTTTTAGTGTAATAAAACGGTAATGAAGAAGATAATCATTATTTTAAACAGGAAGTTCTGATAAAATAAAAACACCCCGTTAAGGGTGTTCAATTTCATATATAAAATTACTTTTGCAGAATTATAGAGCATATTTTTCAATTATTTTAGCAACTCCATCTTTGTCGTGGTGGTCACCTATGACATTTGCTACGGCTTTTAGATTGTCTGTAGCATTTTCCATAGCTACGCCAATACCTGCTAGCTTTATCATTTCACTATCATTTTCACTATCGCCACAAGCAATCATTTCCTCTGGCAAAACGTTGAGTTTATGCATCATAAATCGTAGAGCTTCGCCTTTGCTAGTGGTTGCACCACCAAGTTCCCAATTAGATTTCATTGAGGAAGTAACCGTTATGCCATCTATTGCCCTGAGTAACTTTCCCACTCTTTCCTTATCTTCTTGTGATTCAAAATTGATACTCACATTTTCTATAGCGTCCTTGTACAAAATCATATGGTCAAGGATACCTGGTACAGGGTTTCTTGTTCTGATGATATAGTCCACATCCCTATAAGTAGAACCATTTTGAGTCACTTCGTCATATTCAGCCTTGTCAATATATGCCTTGCCACCAGTAAACGCTTCTACCGAGAAAGGTTCTTCCCTCATTAATTTTACTACTTGTTCCACTCCATGGGCGGTCAAATAGTTTGTATAGATAATCTTCATGGTTTTTAGCTCAATGATACTAGCCCCATTAGAAGTAATGACATATTCCAGTCCTTTGATATCAAATAGTTCCTTTGGCAGAGAAGCAAAAGTTCTGCCTGTGGATACCACAATGTGTATGCCTTTTTCCATTGCCGCCAAAAATGCTTGTTTTGTTCTATCGGCAAAATGACCTTTGGCATTTAGAGTTGTTCCGTCCAAATCTAGGGCAATTAATTTAATTTGTCTTTTGTTATCTCTCATGATTATTCCTCAACGTTAAAAATTCGTAATTATTCTTTCTGACGCATTTCATAGTGCATCCATCGTCGTGACCAGGATAAATAGTAATATCATTATCCCATTTGTCCACCACTTTTATTATTGATTCCTTCATTTCCTTTTCGGAACCATCTTTTAAATCGGTTCTCCCAAGGTCAGTGTCAAAAATAGTATCCCCCGTAAATACTACTTTGCTTTTGGCTGAATATATACATATACTGCCTTTTGTGTGACCTGGCGTATGCAAAACGGTGAGTTCTTCGTCTTCAAGGAAAATTTTATCCCCATGAACTAATGGTCTATCCACAGTTTTTTTATACATATCAATATCATCTATATGCATCATTATTTCACAATCAAACCTTGATTTCAAGCCATCTACTGCGCCAACATGATCACTATGATGATGTGTCAGGATTATGCCTTGGGGAATAAGAGAATTTTCTTCTATGTACTCAATAAATTTTTTAGGATTATATCCTGGGTCAATTATATAACATGGTCCTTCTTTGTGTAAAAAGATAATATATCCATTACTTTCTAGTGTTCCGCCAACAATTCTTTTTATTTTCATTTCTTCACTCCTAATGCTTAAGTATTACTTTATTCTACCTTATTATAAAAGTACTTGCAAATTCAATTTCAATGAACTAGAATAACAATTATATGTTAACAGAAAAACAACAAAAAAGTAACATGTAAATAACATATATTAACACAATATTAACAATTAAGTGAGGGTAAAATGAAAGTAGCTATTATTGGTGCAGGAAAATTAGGATTAAGAGTAACTGAAGCTCTTTTAGGTGGAGACTATGATATTACTGTAATTGACAAGAATGATGCAGTATTACAAAAGTTATCCCAGCAATTTGACGTTATGACAATTCATGGTGATGCTAAACAGATTAAGCGTCTTAAAAGTTTGCCTATTAATACTTTTGACTTTTTGCTAGCAGCTACCGATTCAGATGAAGCAAATATTGTAATTTCTTCCTTTGCAAAAAAACTCGGCTGTAAAAGAGTAATTGCAAGAGTTAGAGATCCGGAACATATGAATCAGCTGGATTTTATAAAAGAAACTATGGACATTGATTACATCGTTAATCCTGACCTAGCAATAACAGTAGAAATATATAAATATTTAGTAGAAAAATATACGCTTAGCAATGGTATCTTTACCAGTGGTAAAATTGCTTTGATTGAGTTCCCAACGAGGAAATATCCTAAGCTTGTAGGCTTGACTATGCCTGAAGTTCACTCAGTATTGCCTGAAATGTTGGTTGTTGCCATATCTCGTAATGGAAAAATCATAGTACCTCATGGCAAAGCTATCATAGAAAAAGGCGATGGTATTTATATCATCGGTGAAAAAAATCAAATTATTGAATTAAATAAAAAAGTTCATGAAAAAGGTAAATACACAAACCTACAAAAGGTTATGATAATTGGTGGTGGTAAAACTGGTTACTATCTAGCTGAAAAGTTATCTGAGTTTGGCGCTGCAGTTAAACTTGTTGAGAAAAGCAAGGAAAGATGTCAGTACCTTTCAACTCATTTGAATAACGTAATGATTTTGCATAGTGATGGAACAGATATTCCTTTACTAGAAGAAGAAAATATGAACGAAATGGATGCCTTTGTTACTGCAACTGGTTATGACGAGGAGAACTTACTTCTTGCCCTAACTGCAAAACAACATGGTATTGACGATGTAATTTCCAAAGTAAGCCATGAGAACTACAAGAGCTTAATTGAAAAGATGGGAATTGATATGGTCCTAAATCCACTTGATATTACAGCAAGTAATATCCTTAGATTTATTCAAGGTTCAAAACGAGTTATTTCTTCAGTTTTGATACAAGGGCAGGCGGAAATAATGGAAATTATAGCTGATTCACAGATGAAGCTACTTAACGTGCCTCTTTCACAACTTGACCTTCCTGAAGGCGTATTAGTCGCTGCTATCCACAGGGGTCAAAACGTAATAATTCCTACTGGAGACACAAAAATACTGTTAAATGACAAAGTTATTATTTTAAGTCTCCTTTCCGAAATCGATGACTTAGAAAAATTATTAAAGAGTCACAAAGCATCTATTTTATAATGGAGGGAAAGAATGTCAGTTAATTTCAACGGTGTTATCCGTATTATGGGAATACTGTTCATAATAATGGGATTAGCCTTTTTACCATCTTTGCTTGTTGCAATTATTTATGGTGAATGGCTGTCATTGAGATGTTTTTTATGGACAATAATACCATGTTTTATTATAGGTACCCTATTAGTTATAAAGTTTCACCCTTCTCTTATAAAACCAAAAGTAAGAGATGGGTTTCTTATTGTATCCATGAGTTGGCTTGCCGCTTCTATTATTGGTGCTGTGCCTCTTGTTCTATCCGGATCTATACCCAACCCATTTGACGCATTCTTCGAAATGTGTTCCGGCTTTTCAACAACTGGCTCAACTATTTTAACCGACATAGAATCTTTGCCAAAGTCCATGTTGTTTTGGCGTTCTTTTACTCACTGGTTAGGTGGAATGGGAATTATAGTTTTTTTAATGGCTCTTATGCCTGCTCTTGGAATAGGCGGACAGCTTATTGCCAGTGCCGAAACTCCCGGACCTACTTTGGATAAACTAACTCCAAGATTTTCTGATACTGCAAAAAATTTATACCTTTTGTATCTGCTTTTTACAGTTGTGGAAACAATATTGTTGATGTTTGGTGGTATGACACTATACGATGCACTGGTGCAAACCTTTGGCACCGTTGGAACTGGTGGCTTTTCTAACTATGGTGATAGTATCGCTCACTTTAACAGTCCTTACATTGAATGGGTAATAATAGTTTTCATGCTAATGTGTGGAGTCAATTTTAATATTTATTTTATAGCTATAAAGCAAAGTATAAAGAGAGCCTTGAAGGATTCCGAATTAAGGCTGTACCTTTCCATTGTAGTCGCAACATCAGCATTGATTGCAATAAATATTTATGCCAGTAATATGTATGGCACTTTTTCTGAAAGTGTTAGAGCTGCAACTTTTCAAATTTCATCAATTGTAACAACTACGGGATATGCAACTGCGGATTACGATTTGTGGCCTACTTTTAGTCGTATGCTAATAATGCTTGTAATGCTAACTGGTGCTTGCTCCTCGTCAACAGGTGGTGGAGTAAAAATGATAAGAGTTCTGGTTGCACTAAAACTTGTAAGGCGTGGTGTTTCTTTGAAAATCCACCCTAGAAGAATCGTATCTGTTAATGTAAATGGTAAACCACTTCCTTCTGATACCACAACCAATATTGCAAACTTTATATTTATGTATATCTTTGTAATATTCGTAGGCAGTTTTATTATTTCATTTAATGGCTTTGATATGCTAACCTCGATATCTTCTGTAATAACTTGTGTTGGCAACATTGGTCCTGGATTTAATTTGGTCGGGCCAGTTATGAATTTTAGTATTTTTTCAAATTTTTCTAAACTAGTATTGTCCTTTTTAATGATAGCCGGAAGACTTGAATTATTTACATTTTTTATGTTATTTTCAAGACATTATTGGGACTCAAATAGAGCATAAAGGTGGAGTTATGAGTTTTAATCATCGTATTATATTAAAAATAGTATCAGTTACCATATTGTTTGAAGGTATTGCAATGCTAATACCCATGGGATTTGCTGTTTATTTCATGGAGCTTTCAGCAGCGTCTTCCCTATTTTTTATTGCAATTACTTGCATTGCTTTTGGTGCTACGATTTTTACGCAAATGAAATATTACACATTGAATCTGAAAACTCGTGAAGGATTTTTCATAGCATTTGTTGTGTGGCTTTTGGTCTCAATAATTGGCAGCCTGCCCTTTTATTATGCTGACTGTGGCTATTCTTTTATTGACTGTTTCTTTGAGTCGGTTGCCGGCTGGACAACAACTGGATGTTACGTAATAGATATTGACGTTATGCCAAAGTCTTTGGTTGTATGGAAATGTCTTTGCCACTGGCTCGGCGGAATGGGAATACTAATTCTTACTGTTTCGCTATTCCCAGTTCTAGGAATTGGAGGTCAAAAAGTTGCTGCTGCTGAGATACCAGGTCCAAAGATTGAAAAGGTTTCAACTAGAATTGCAGATACGGCAAAAGCCTTTTATAAACTATATGTTATATTCACTTTGATTGAATTGGTCTTGCTAAAACTCAGCGGGATGTCTTTTTATGATGCTTTAATAAATACACTTTGCACAATAAGTACCGCTGGTATTTGTCCAAATGCTGGTGGAATTCTTTCGTATATGACACCTTATGTAAAGACTATTATTTGCATATTCTCGGTATTTGCTTCTATGAACTTTATGATATTTTTTATGCTATTAGATGGAAATTGGAAAAAGGTTTTAAAAAATGTTGAGTTGCGAGCTTTTTTCGGAATAATCCTTGGCGTAACAATTGTAATTGCAACAATTCTGCTTGTAACTGGAACTTATACAAGTTTTGGAAGTGCAATCAGTGACTCTCTTATGCAGACAATATCTTTCAGTTCAACCTCTGGCTTTCACGTAGTTGACTATAATATTTGGCCTACTTCATGCAAAATGCTTTTATTGATGTTAATGTTTATCGGTGGTTGTTCTGCCTCAACAAGTGGCTCTCTAAAAACTATTAGGTTCGTGGTAATGGTCAAGCTTACTTTTAGAGGTATATACAAAAGGATACACCCTCACTCAATAAAGCCTATTATGTTGGATAACAGACCAGTTTCTCCAGAAAGTGCCGCATCTATTACAGTATTTGTATTGTTGTTCTTTGCTATTTATGTATTTTCATGTGTGGTTCTTTCTTTGAATAATCTTGATATGGAAACGACTTTATCGGCCGCAATATCAGCTTTCTCAAATACGGGTTCTGGCTTTGGTATTATAGGTACTAACGGAGATTTTAGTGCTTTTTCAGAATTAAGCAGACTCTATTGTTCAATACTAATGTTGGCAGGAAGGCTTGAAATGTATGCCATAGTCATAATGCTTTCAAGGTCTTATTGGAACTCGGACAGAGCTCGTAGTTAGAATAATAATTTAATATTTTGTTTGATATAGGGTAGCATAGAAATATGCTACTTTTTATTTGGGTGTGTTTGGGAGGTATTTGGAAATGATAGTAAAAGAGATTATGACGACAAATGTTTGTTTTGTTAAGCCTGAGGCCACTGTCCCTCAAGTAGTAAAACAAATGATGAGTGAAAACATTGGTTTTGTTCCTATTTGTGACAATGTCGGGAATTTACTAGGTGTAATAACTGATCGTGATATAATTATGAGGGCTTTCTTTCTCGGAACTTCTGACTTATCTGATCTAGCTGCAAGTGAAATAATGACAACTGATATTGCCACAGTTGCCCCCACTATGAACATTCACGATGCCGCCCTTGTTTTTTCTGCACACAAAGTTCGACGTCTTCCAGTCCTTGAAAATTCCAAGCTTGTTGGTGTATTGTCAATGTCAGATTTGGCCAAGAAAAAGATTTTTTTAGCAGAAGTTGGCGATATTTTCGGTGCAATTACAAAGGGGGTATAAATAAATCTTTCTATTTCTTTAGTAGTTTGCTATCATATTGGTTATTATATTCCATTAAAAAAGACAAATCTTAACATGGGTGCGTTCCCCAAAAGACTTGTCTCTTAATTATCATATTGGTATTTTTAATATCCTTCCGTTGCCTTAATTACTTCTTCTTCTGTCATTTCTAGCATTTCCGCAACTTCTGATACCGTCATTTTTTTTAATAGTTTGCCTATCATCTCAGCTTTTTCTGCAGCTTCGCCT
>JAVXAG010000029.1:0-17696 GCA_036660615.1 Anaerovoracaceae bacterium | reverse complement strand
ATAATGCTCGAAATTCCCTTTTCCCACGAAAAAAAGAGACAAACTTTTGTCTATCTCCCTTTTCATATATATTAAATTATTTTACTAAGCTACTTTTAACTTTTGGGTAGTCTCTGTTTCCTTGATATCCAGTCTTCTATTCCTAAAGTACAGAACAAAATCAACTGATACCATTAGCAGATTTACAATGTACAGTATCAACACATAATTTATGTTTCCTGCTACTATTTTGCTGGAAATTCCAAATAAATATCCCGCCATAATAATCATTACAAAGAACACACTTTTGCCCTTGGCAGTTCTTGCTCTATATGATTTCATTACTGATATTGGCCACGATAGACCAAAACAAATTAACATAAGTGTTTCAAATATTTGTGACATTTTATCGTTCTCCTTTTCTTTTCTGCTTTATTTTACATCAAAAATATGTTAATGTATAATATATAAATTATATCGTTTTGATAACTTCTATATTATGTATTATTGAAAGGGGTTTACAATGGAACTACTTCAACTAAAATATTTTATGGTCACCGCAAGGTATGAACATATGACACAAGCTTCCAAGATGTTGCATATTGCTCAGCCTGCCCTGAGTCAATCAATAAAACGACTTGAGGATGAGTTAAATGTAAAACTTTTTATTAGATCGGGAAGAAACATTCAGCTTAGTCCTAGTGGCAAATTCTTGCAGAAGAAACTTGCACCAATACTCGACTCCCTTGATGAATTGCCAAGAGAGATATTAGAAGTTGCCGGAGTTGCAGAAAACACAATAAAACTCAACCTTTTATCTGCTTCTGAACTTCTAACCAAAATGATAATAAAATACAAAGCCACTCACCCCGAAGTTCATTTCCAACTTTCTCAGGACAGCGACTCTGATGATTGGGATATAAGGGTGTCTGCAAGTACAAGCTCCTCCATTGGAAGTTCACAGGATATTTTGTTGCATGAAGAAATATTTCTGGCTGTTCCTGTTGCGTGGGAAACAGCAGGGAGCCATGACATTGACCTGTCAACTATTAAAGATGCGCCTTTCATAAGTTTGTCAGTCTCACGCCCATTTAGAACCATTTGCGATGAGTTTTGCCTTATGGCCGGCTTCCAAGCCAACGTAGTCTTTGAAAGTGACAGCCCAAAGACAGTAAAAGACTTAATCGGAGCAGGCCTTGGTGTTGCGTTTTGGCCAGTAAATGTCTGGGGCAATGTCCAAAGCAGCAAAGTCAAACTTCTCCACATTTCAAACCCAATATGCAAACGCTACGTTATTTTAACCCAAAACAAAAAAACTTCATCACCAGTTATAAAGGATTTTTATAACTATATTTCCAAAAAAGATGCTCATCTGCAGCTGTAAATCTCCACAAAAAAACTCCGCACACATTGTTCTCACAATGCATACGGAGTTTAAATTTTGTATCTACTATACTAGTTCTAAGAATACAACCTCAGCACAGTCACCCTGTCTAGGTCCTAACTTAAGAATTCTTGTATACCCACCGTTTCTATCAGCGTACTTAAGAGCTATTTCATCAAATAGCTTTGTAACTACATCTTCGTCATAAACGTAAGCAAGTACTTGTCTTCTAGCATGAAGATCGCCACGTTTTGCAAGTGTAATTAACTTTTCTGCTTCTCTTCTAGCTTCCTTAGCTCTGCAATCAGTCGTAGAAATTCTTCCTTCTCTAAATAGATCAGTTACGATATTTCTAAGCATTGCTTTTCTGTGAGCTGTTGGTCTGCCTAGTTTTCTGTATCCTGGCATTTCGATTCTCCTTTCTTTGCGTGCTTAATCATCACTAGGTCTAAGTTCAAGACCTAATTCTTCCAATTTGTTTCTTACTTCGTCAAGAGATTTCTTGCCAAGGTTACGGACCTTCATCATATCTTCTTCTGAACGAAGAGTAAGTTCTTCTACAGTATTTATAGCTGCTCTCTTTAAACAGTTGAAAGAACGAACTGATAGTTCTAATTCTTCAATTGTCATTTCAAGCGCCTTTTCCTTTTGGTCTTCTTCCTTCTCAACCATAATCTCAATGCCATCTATTGAATCATTCAACTGAATGAAAAGATTCAAATGTTCCTGCATGATTTTAGCACCAATAGAAACTCCTTCTTCTGGTGTGATTGATCCGTCTGTCCAAATCTCAAGGTTTAGTCTATCATAGTCTGTAACTTGCCCAACTCTTGTATTCTCAACTGTGAAGTTCACCTTTGTTACAGGTGTATAAATTGAGTCAACTGGAATTACTGAGATAGGTGTACTTTCTGTCTTGTTTTGATCAGCAGGTACATAACCTCTTCCCCTTGATAGGTTAATTTCCATAACAAGGGTTGCGTTTTCTTCAAGAGTAGCAATGTGCAAATCAGGATTGAAAATTTCCATTTCGGAATCTCCAATAATGTCTGACGCTGTTACTTCCTTTGGTCCAACCGCATTGATAATAACTCTCTTTGTGTTTTCTCCGTTTAATCTTACAGCAAGTTTCTTTAAGTTCAAAATGATTTCTGTAACGTCTTCTTTAACTCCTGGAATTGTTGAAAACTCGTGAAGTATTCCGTCGATTTTAACTGATGTAACGGCCGCTCCCGGTAATGAACTTAGAAGAATTCTTCTTAAACAATTCCCTAGAGTTGTACCGTATCCTCTTTCTAGAGGCTCAACTATAAATTTACCATAATTGATTTCTTCATCTATATACTTATTGATTATTGGTTTTTCGATTTCTATCACTCAAAAACCCTCCTTTTTATTCCGTTTAACATAGTCATGCTATATTATTTGGAATACAACTCGACGATTAAATGCTCTGCAATTGGAGTATCGATTTCTTCTCTTCTTGGCAGTGCAACAACTTTACCTTCTAATTTTTCAGTGTCAACTGTCATCCATGATGGTACAGTAATTGACATTTCTTTGATCTCCTTAAACTTAGGAGAATTTGTACTTTTTTCTTTTACTTTGATAACATCTCCAGCCTTAACTTCAATTGATGGAATTGTAGCTTTTCTGCCATTCAAAGTGAAATGTCCATGGACTACCAATTGTCTTGCTTCTTTTCTTGATGAAGCAAAACCTAGTCTGAAGACAATGTTGTCAAGTCTTGTTTCAAGTAAGATTAATAAGTTTTCACCAGTCTTACCTGTTTTTCTATCTGCTTTGTCAAATAAATTTCTAAATTGAGTTTCCTGTAAACCATAGAATCTCTTAGCTTTTTGCTTTTCCCTTAACTGAGTACCATACTCAGACACTTTTTTCCTTGCCTGACCATGTTGTCCAGGAGCGTAATTTCTTTTTTCCATTGCGCACTTGCCGCTATAGCATCTTTCGCCCTTTAAGAATAGCTTTTGACCTTCTCTTCTGCATAATCTGCAGTTAGCACCTGTATATCTTGCCATTTTATATTACTCCTCCCTTCACTTAGACTCTTCTTCTTTTTGGTGGTCTACACCCATTATGTGGAATAGGTGTAATGTCTTTAATCATTGTGATTTCAAGACCTGCGGATTGAAGCGCTCTAATAGCTGCTTCTCTTCCAGAGCCTGGACCCTTTACATATACTTCAACGGTCTTTAAACCATGTTCCATTGCAGCTTTTGTTGCTTCTTCAGCAGCCATCTGCGCTGCGAATGGTGTTGATTTTCTTGAACCCTTGAATCCTAATGATCCTGCACTTGACCATGAAAGTGCATTACCACTTAAATCTGTAAGAGTAACTAGAGTATTATTAAAGGTGGATTGGATATGTGCCTGGCCTTTTTCAATATTCTTGCGTTCTCTTCTCTTTTTTCTAACTGTCTTTTTTACAGCTTTAGCCATTTTTCCTACCTCCTTACTTTCCTACTTTTTTCTTTCTTCCTACAGTTTTCTTAGGGCCTTTACGAGTTCTTGCGTTAGTTTTTGTCTTTTGACCTCTAACTGGAAGACCTCTTCTATGTCTAATTCCTCTGTAGCTTCCGATTTCCATAAGTCTCTTAATGTTTAATGAAACTTCTCTTCTTAGGTCACCTTCAACTGCATAATCTGCATCAATAATCTTTCTGATTGCACCAGCCTCATCTTCAGTTAAATCCTTAACTCTTGTGTCAGGATTAACTCCTGCTTTTTCTAAGATGACTAGTGATGTTGGTCTACCAATACCATAAATGTAAGTCAAACCAATTTCAATTCTCTTTTCTCTTGGTAAGTCGACACCGGCTATACGAGCCATACGTTCCTCCTTCTCCTATCTTCCGTCACTTTTCTAGGAGTGATATAGACAGGCGTTCTTTTATACTATAATTTACTTCAACAGTAAGCCTAGTCATACTGTCGGATTTTATTAACCTTGTCTCTGTTTGTGCTTTGGATTTTCACAGATAACCATTACTTTACCATTACGTTTTATTACTTTGCACTTTTCACAGATTGGTTTTACGGAAGCTCTAACTTTCATCTTGTTTCCTCCAATTTATTTATCTCTCCATGTAATTCTACCTCTAGTCAAGTCATAAGGTGATAATTCAACCTTTACCTTGTCTCCTGGAAGTATCCTTATATAGTTCATTCTAATTTTTCCTGAAATGTGTGCAAGCACTTCAAAACCGTTTTCAAGTTTAACCTTGAACATTGCGTTTGGTTGAGCATCTACAACAGTTCCTAATGCTTCAATGACGTCTTTTTTCGCCATGTATTTACACCTCTCTTTTTATAAGGTAAGCAACTCTGGCTCACCATCAGTTATAACAACAGTATTTTCATAATGTGCTGCCAATTTTCCATCTACTGTAACCACTGTCCAGTCATTCAGCATAGTATCTACTTCATATGACCCTTGACAAATCATAGGCTCTATGGCAAACACCATTCCTTTTACTAATCTTGGTCCTTTTCCCGGTCTTCCATAGTTTGGAATTTGCGGATCCTCGTGCATTTCACGACCAACACCGTGTCCAACGAAATCACGTATTACTGAAAACCCTTCTGACTCTGCCTTTTCTTGTACGGCATGAGAAATATCTGAAAGTCTATATCCTTCCTTGCAGAATTTGATTCCTGCAAAGAAGCTGTCTTCTGTGGCCTTTATAAGCCGTAGTGCTTCATCGCTTACATCTCCAATTGGATATGTCCTCGCTGCATCACTTACATAGCACTTATAGGTTGCACCCACATCTACACTGACAATATCTCCAGATTGTATAATTCTCTTTTTGTCTGGAATTCCATGTACTACTTCTTCATTTATAGACACGCATGCGCTTTTGGGAAATCCTCCATACCCTTTAAAGGTAGGAATCATCTTATGTTTCAGGATTGTCTCTTCTACGAAGCGATCTACATCCAAGGTGGACATGCCTGGTTTAATAAAATCAGCCAGTTCTCTCAAAATGTAGCCTGTTACTTTTCCAGACTCCCGCATTATGTCAATTTCCTGCTTTGATTTGATGATGATCATGTTATTCACCTAAAGCTTTTGTGATATCTGTAAATACACTTTCAAGTCCCATTGCACCGTCTATATGAGCAATATTCCCTGCTTTTTCATAGTAATCTACCAGTGGCATGGTTTGTTGATTGTAAACTTCGATTCTGTTTTTCACTGTTTCCACAGTGTCATCAGCTCTCTGGAACAACTGGCCACCACAGGCATCACAGATGCCATCTTTCTTTGGAGGAATATTTGTAACGTGATAACTAGCGCCGCATACTTTGCATACTCGTCTACCAGTTAGTCTTGTCATTAATTCTTCCTTTTCTACGTCTATATCTAGAACCTTATCTAATTTCTGTCCATGAGCACTCAAGAACTCATCTAGCTTTTCAGCTTGGTGTACTGTTCTTGGGAAACCATCTAATAGGAAACCATTTTTGCAATCATCTGCAAGTAATCTTGTAGTTGCAATTTCGATTACCAAATCATCTGGAACTAATTCGCCCTTGTTCATGTATTCCTGAGCTCTTTTTCCTAATTCAGTACCTTTTTTAATGTTTTCTCTAAAGATATCACCAGTTGAAATGTGAGGAACATTATATTTCTCAGCGATCATAACTGCTTGTGTTCCTTTTCCTGCTCCTGGAGGTCCTAATAAAATTGTTCTAAGCATTTTCAATCATCTCCTCTTATTTTAGAAATCCTTGATAGTTTCTCATTACCATTTGGTTTTCAAGTTGCTTCATCGTATCGAGAGCAACACCAACGGCAATAAGCAAGGACGTTCCACCAAATCTTACATCTAAACCTGTAAATTGGCTAATAAGTGTTGGCAATGTTGCAACAACTGCTAGGAAGATTGCTCCTACTAGTGAGATTCTTGTCATTACCTTATTTAAATATTCAACAGTAGCTTTTCCTGGTCTAATTCCTGGAATAAAACCACCATTTGCCTTCATATTGCTCGCTACTTCCATAGGGTTAAATGTAACCGCTGTGTAGAAGTAAGTGAAGAATATGATCAATATTACATTTAGTACCGCATACATCCATACTCCTGGGTTTCCTGCAGGTGATAACCATTTTGTAATAAAATCGGTAAAACCTGAATCAGGGAAGAAGTATGTTATTGTAAGTGGAAATTGTAGTAGTGATAAAGCAAAGATTACCGGAATAACTCCTGCTTGATTAACTTTTAGTGGAATATGTGTAGACTGTCCGCCATACATTTTTCTTCCAACTACTCTCTTTGCATATTGTACTGGTATTCTTCTTGTACCTTGTTGGATCTCAATGATTCCAATAATTACAATTATAGCAAATAATGCAAACAGAACTAAAGTTATTACTGATAATTCACCTTCACTGAACTTAGTCCAAAGGCTTCTAGCACCACTTGGGATTCTAGCAACGATACCACCAAAGATTATTAGTGATATACCATTACCGATTCCACGTTCGTTGATTTGTTCGCCTAACCACATTAAGAATGCAGTACCGGCTGATAATACTAATATTATCACAACGAATTGGAATATGCTTTGGTCGATAACTGCTTTTCTAAACAGTCCTACAGTTAGTCCAATCGCTTGAACAAATGCAAGAACTATAGTTAGATAACGTGTTATCTGTGCCATCTTCTTTCTTCCTTCATTACCCTCTTTTGCTAATCTTTCAAAATAAGGGAATGCAATTGTTAACAATTGTATAATGATTGAAGCTGTGATGTACGGAGTAATACTTAAAGCGAAAATCGTAAAGTTACTAAAAGATCCACCTGAAAATAAATCAAATAAATCAAATAGTCCCGTTCCACCGTCAAATACTTCTTGTAGTACACTTCTGTTAATTCCTGGTACAGGAATGTTTGAACCAAGTCTAAATACTACTAGCATCAACAATGTGAAAATGATTTTACTTCTTATTTCAGCAACCTTCCAAGCCTGTGAAATTGTTTTAAGCATTCCCATCTTAAATCACCTCAGCCTTTCCTCCAGCCGCTTCTATCTTTTCTATTGCGGTCTTGCTAAATTTTTGTGCTTGTACTGTTACTCCTTTTTCCAAAGTTCCTTCTCCAAGAACCTTGATACCGTCTTTTACCTGTTTCACAATTCCTACTTGTTCAAGCATTAATGGTGTTACTACTGTACCAGCCTCAAATCTATTAAGATCGTCAACATTTATAATTGTATATTCTGTTCCCCAAATGTTAGTAAATCCTCTTTTTGGGATACGTCTGTAAAGTGGCATTTGTCCACCTTCGAAACCAAGTCTAGTTCCGCCACCGCTTCTTGAGTTTTGTCCGTTCATACCTCTACCACCAGTTGTACCCTGGCCAGTTGCAGTACCACGACCTCTTCTCTTACGGTTCTTAGTTGAACCTTTTGCCGCTTTTAATTCATGCAGTTTCATCTTTCTTGCACCTCCTATCTTACAGTTCTTCTACAGTAACAAGATGCGATACTTTCACTATTGCTCCACGTGTTTGTGGAGTATCAGCTAATTCAACTGAATGTTGCATCTTTTTTAGTCCTAACGCTTCGACTACTTTTCTTTGTTTAGGGGAAGCGCCAATTAAACTTTTTGTCAATGTTATTTTTACCATTTTAGCCATTTGCGTTTTCCTCCTATCCTAAGATTTCTTCCTTAGTTTTTCCTCTAAGTTTTGCAACTTGTTCTACAGTTGTTAGACTTCTCAGTCCTTCCAAAGTAGCATAAGCCATGTTAGCCGTATTGTTTGAACCAATTGATTTAGCTCTAACGTCCTTTAATCCAGCAGCTTCTAGTACTATACGTACTGATGAACCTGCGATAACTCCTGTACCTTGTGCAGCTGGCATAATTAATACTTTGCCTGCGCCAAAAATTCCAAGGTTTCTATGTGGTACTGTTGTTCCAACTATTGGAACATATATTAACTTCTTCTTTGCATCTTCTACAGCTTTTCTTACGGCTTCAGGAATTTCCTGTGCCTTACCAAGACCAACGCCTACATAACCTGCACTGTCGCCAACGACTACGGTTACGCTGAATCTCATATTTCTACCGCCTTTAACAGTCTTAGCTACACGTCTAATACTAACGATAGTCTCTTTTAAGTCAAGCTTGGATGCATCAATGATATTACGCATTCCTTATCTCCTCCTGTTAGAATTTTAATCCTGCTTCACGTGCGCCATCAGCTAATTCTTTAACTCTTCCGTGATATAAGAATCCACCTCTGTCAAAGGAAACTGTTTCAATTCCTTTTGCAAGCGCTCTTTTAGCAATAGCTTCGCCAACTTTTTTAGCTGCATCTTTATTTCCGCCATACTCAACAACGCTTTTTAGCTCTTTATCTAATGATGAAGCAGCTGCTAAAGTACTGTGGTTTACGTCATCAATAATTTGAACTGAAATGTTCTTGTTTGATCTGTAAACGCATAGTCTTGGTTTTTCAGGAGTTCCATATAAATTTTTTCTAACTCTTTCGTGTCTTTTAACACGTCTATCATTTCTGCTTTCTTTTGCCATTTTATTTTACTCCTTTCTAACCTTTCTTAGCTCCAGCTTTGCCTTCTTTTCTACGAATAATTTCACCAACATATTTAACACCCTTGCCTTTATATGGTTCAGGTCTTCTCCATGCTCTGATATTTGCCGCATAATTTCCGACTTCAGCTTTGTTTATGCCCTTTACGCTAATCTCTGTTGGAGTTTTAACTTCCGTTGAGATGCCTTCTGGGTCTTTTAACTCTATTGGGTGAGAGTAGCCAAGGTTTAACACTAATGTATCGCCTTTTTTATCTGCTTTATATCCAACACCTACTAGTTGAAGATTTTTTTCGTATCCTTCAGTAACACCGATAACCATATTGTTTATAAGTGTTCTTGCAAGACCATGTTGTGATCTTTCTTCTCTTGCATCTGATTTTCTAGTCAAATTTACTTCTTTTTCATTAATTTCTATAGTAATTAATTTACTAACCTGTTCCTGCAATTGTCCTTTTGGTCCTTTTACTGTTACTAGATTATCTCCATCAACAGTAATTTCAACACCGGCAGGAAGTATAACAGGCATTTTACCTATTCTTGACATTCTTAATTCCTCCTACCATACATAACAGATTACTTCTCCACCAACGCCTAATTGTCTTGCTTTTTTATCGCTTATTACTCCATTTGAAGTAGAAATAATTGCGATACCTAAACCTCCTAGTACTCTTGGTACTTCGTTAGCTTTAGCATAAACTTTTAGTCCCGGTTTTGAAATCTTCTTAATTCCGCTAATTACTTTTTCTTTGTTAGCTCCGTACTTCATCTGAACTTTAAGAGTACCTTGCTTATCATCCTCTATAACATCAAATCCATTAATGTAGCCTTCTTCAAATAAGATCTCTGCGATTGATTTTTTTATCTTTGACGCAGGTATCTCAACAGATGTGTGACCTACAGTATTGGCATTTCTGATTCTTGTTAGCATATCTGCTATTGGATCTGTCATTGTCATTACAGTATTTCTCCTTTCTTTGCGGGGTTCCCCAAAGGGCCTACGCAATCTATTACTTTTTTTACCAGCTTGCTTTTCTTACGCCAGGGATTTCACCTTTATAAGCAAGTTCTCTAAAACAGATACGGCATATGCCATATTTCTTTAAAACCGAATGTGGTCTTCCACAAATCTTGCATCTTGTATATGCGCGAGTAGAAAACTTAGGTTTTCTTTGCTGTTTTACCTTGAGAGATGTCTTTGCCATGCTTTCCCTCCTATTTCTCAAACGGCATGCCAAGAAGCTCTAGCAATGCTGCTGCTTCCTCATCCGTTTTAGCCGTAGTTGTAAATACTATATTCATACCTTTTACTGTATCAACCTGATCGTAGTCGATTTCAGGGAATATTAACTGTTCTTTGATACCCATTGAGTAGTTTCCTCTTCCGTCAAATGAGTTCTTGCTAACACCCTTAAAGTCTCTTACTCTAGGAAGAGAGATATTGAAGAATTTGTCAACAAATTCATACATGTTGTCTCCTCTTAAGGTAACCTTAGCTCCAACAGGCATTCCCTGTCTAACTTTGAAGTTTGCTATTGATTTTTTAGCTTTAGTTGTTACTGGTCTTTGACCACTTATTAGGCCTAATTCCCCAACTGCAGTTTCCATGATCTTAGCATTTTCTTTTGCTTCGCCAAGACCCATATTAATAGTAACTTTTTCAAGTTTTGGAATTTCCATAACATTTTTGTATTGGAATTTTTCCTTTAGTGCTTCGAAAACTTCTTTATCATAAGTTTCTCTTAATCTTGCTGTCAAAATCGTCTCCTCCTTTCTTAGTCAATTACTTTTCCAGTTTTTCTGGAAACTCTAACTTTTTTATCATTTTTTATTTCATATCCAAGCTTTGATGCTTCTTTTGCTTTTGTATCGTAATACATTACGTTTGAAGCGTCTATTGGGCCTTCGATATGTTTAATCTCTGACTTCTCTGTTCTAGTCTGTTTTTGGTGCTTTGTCTGAACATTTACGCCTTCGATGATTACTTTATTTTCTTTTGGCATTGCTTTCATAACTTTTCCAGTTTTGCCTTTGTCTTTACCAGTGATAACAACCACTGTATCGTCTTTTTTAATTCGCATCCTTCACACCTCCTATAATACTTCTGGTGCCAGTGACACTATCTTCATAAAGCCTTTGTCTCTAAGTTCCCTAGCAACTGGTCCAAAAATACGAGTTCCTACTGGGTTCTTATCTTCTTTATCTTTAATAATTACTGCAGCATTTTGGTCAAACTTAACATAACTTCCGTCTGTTCTTCTTGCACCTTTTTTAGTCCTAACCACTACAGCTTTAACTACGTCGCCTTTTTTCACAACGCCACCTGGGGTTGCTTCTTTTACGGCACAAACAATTACATCACCGATGTTCGCAAATTGACGGTTAGTACCACCAAGAACACGTATGCATAAAAGTTCTTTTGCACCTGAATTGTCAGCAACTCTTAATCTAGTTTCAGTTTGAATCATGATTTGGTGCCTCCTTTATTTAACCTTTTCAATAATGTTAACAAGTCTCCATCTCTTATCTTTTGATAGAGGTCTTGTTTCCATAATTCTAACTTTATCTCCAATATTGCATTCGTTATTCTCATCATGAGCTTTGACTTTCTTCGTTCTCTTTACAGCTTTTCCATAAAGGGAATGTCTTACGAAGTCTTCGATTGCAACAACTACAGTCTTCTCCATCTTATCACTTACGACAACACCGACTTTAGTTTTTCTGTTATTTCTTTCTACTGTCATATTACATCCTCCTTTCGATTAAGCTTGAACCTTATCAAGTTCTTTTTCCCTGATAATGGTCTTTACTCTAGCAATATTTCTCTTAACTTCTCTCATTTTTACTGGGTTCTCTAATTGTCCAGTAACATGCTGGAATCTCAAGTTGAATAATTCTTTCTTCATCTTTTCCAATTCAGCACTTAATTCAACATCTGTCATTTCTCTCATTTTATTCAATTCCATTATGCTTCACCACCCTCTGCGATTTCTTGGCCTTTGATGGCAAATTTACACTTAACAGGTAACTTGTGCATAGCAAGTCTCATTGCTTCTCTTGCTTGTGCTTCAGTAACACCTTCAATTTCAAACATTACTCTGCCTGGTTTTACTACTGCTACCCAATATTCAGGAGCACCTTTACCAGATCCCATACGTACTTCAGCTGGTTTCTTTGTTACTGATTTATGTGGGAATATCTTAATAAATACTTTACCACCTCTTTTTATAGATCTTGTCATAGCAATTCTGGCTGCTTCGATCTGATTAGAAGTGATCCATCCACATTCCTGTGAGATTAGACCGTAAGCTCCGTAAGTAATTGTATTACCTTTGGTAGCTATGCCTTTCATTCTTCCTCTGTGAACTCTTCTACGTTTAACGCGCTTTGGCATTAACATGGCTTTGTTCCTCCTTTCTCTATTGCTTATGCTTCAGTTTCTGCAGTTTCTGTTGATACTGCTTCTACCTGTGGTTCTGCTGCCTTAGGTTCAACCTTTGGAGTCTTTTTAACTCTTGGGTTTACTGCTTTTGAAACTTCTGGCTTATCAAATCTGTCGTTTCTGTTATTTCTTCTGTCTCCGCCATTATTGTTTCTTCTTGTATCGTTTCTTCTGTTGTCTCCGTCTTTTCTAGGTCTTCTTTCTCTCTTGTTGTTATCGCGTTTTTCTTCGCGAATAGGATTTTGTAATCCCTTATCAAGAATTTCACCATGATTTATCCAAACTTTAACACCAATTTTTCCGTAAGTTGTATCAGCTTCTGCGAAACCGTAGTCAATGTCTGCTCTCAATGTGTGTAGAGGAACATTTCCTTCGCTATATTTTTCATTTCTAGCGATTTCAGCACCGCCCAGTCTTCCTGATACAAGAACTTTGATACCCTTTGCATTAGCTTTCATTGTTCTGCCAATTGCTTGTTTCATAGCTCTTCTAAAAGAAATTCTTCTTTCTAGTGCTTGTGCAATACTCTCTGCTGTTAATTGTGCATCAAGTTCTGATCTTCTTACTTCTTCTATGGAAATTTCCACTTCCTTTTTAGTCATCTTCTTAAGTTCAGCTTTTAGCTCGTCAACTCCGTTTCCAGATCTTCCGATTACCATTCCTGGTCTTGCTGTTAATACGATAACTCTAATTTTATTCTCTGCCGCTCTTTCAATTAGAACCTTTGAAACTCCAGCCGCATACAATTTTTTCTTTACATATTCTCTTACCTTATTATCTTCAATAAGGAAGTCTGCAAAGTTGTTTTTGCTTGCATACCATTTGGAATCCCAGTCTTTTATAACGCCCACTCTTAAACCATGTGGACTTACTTTCTGACCCATTCAATGAACCTCCTATCTTAGTTTCTTTCCTTCAGAGTTACACCAATATGGCTACTTCTCTTTAGGATGACTGATGCTCTACCTTGTGAACCGGCTCTCCATCTTTTCAAAGTAGGGCCTTGATGAGCATATACTTCTGCAACGTATAAATTGTCAGGATTCATATCGAAATTGTTTTCAGCATTTGCTGCTGCTGATTTAACAACCTTTTCAATTATTTCTGAACCTTTGCCAGGTGTGAACTTTAAAATGTTCAATGCCTCGTTTAAGTCCTTGCCTCTTACAAGATCTGTAACAGGTTTAAGCTTTATAGGAGACATTCTTACGTATTTTGCAATTGCTTTTGCTTCCATTTTTCTTTATCTCCTTTACGCTTTCTTTACTTTTGTTGATTTGTCTGCAGCGTGACCTCTGTACGTTCTTGTTGGAGCAAATTCTCCAAGTCTATGTCCTACCATGTCTTCAGTAATATACACTGGAATGTGTTTTCTTCCGTCATGGACTGCAATTGTATGTCCCACCATCTGTGGGAATATTGTTGATGGTCTTGACCATGTTTTAATAACTTTCTTATCGTTAGCTGCGTTCATCTCCAAGATGGCTTTTATCAGCTTAGCGTTTACGAAAGGACCCTTTTTAAGTGATCTACCCATTTATCTATGCTCCTTTCTTATTTCTCATTTCTCTTTTTAACGATATACTGATTAGAAGGTTTATTCTTCTTCCTAGTTTTATATCCAAGAGTAGGTTTACCCCAAGGAGTAACCGGACTCTTTCTTCCGATAGGTGCTCTACCTTCACCACCACCATGTGGGTGATCGTTAGGGTTCATTACTGAACCTCTTACTGAAGGTCTCCAGCCCATGTGTCTTTTTCTACCAGCTTTACCGATTTGGATGTTCTGGTGTTCAAGATTTCCTACTTCACCGATTGTAGCTCTGCATTCAATCTTGATTTTTCTAACTTCTCCGGAAGGTAATCTTACTTGCGCATATTTATCTTCCTTAGCCATTAGTTGTGCTCCGTTACCTGCTGATCTAGCAAGTTGGCCACCTTTTCCTGGCTTTAATTCCACGTTGTGAATAATAGTACCAACTGGAATGTTTATTAATGGAAGTGAGTTACCTGGCTTAATATCTGCTGTTGGACCTGAGAAAATTACATCTCCTACTTTTAGTTTGTCTGGAGCAATAATGTATCTCTTTTCGCCATCTGCATAAAATATTAATGCAATGTTAGCACTTCTGTTTGGATCGTACTCGATCGTATTAACTGTTCCTGGAATATCGTCTTTGTTTCTCTTGAAGTCAATAATTCTATATTTTGGTCTAGTTCCGCCACCTCTATGTCTTACTGTTATTTTACCTCTAACATTTCTTCCGGAATGTTTTTTAAGTGTAACTGTAAGTGATTTCTCTGGGGTACTAGTTGTAATTTCTTCGAATGTAGAAACTGTCATACCTCTTAAACCAGGAGTAGTCGGATTATATTTTTTAATTCCCATAGTTACCTACCTCCTATTTTATAGACCTTGGAAGAATTCGATCGTTTTGCTCTTTTCAGTCAAAGTAACGATTGCTTTCTTGTAAGCAGGAGTTCTGCCAACGTTTCTTCCCATTCTCTTTAATTTACCGTCAACGTTCATGATATTTACTTTTTTTACTTCAACATCAAAGATTTCTTCAACTGCTGTCTTAACTTGCGTTTTGTTAGCATCTACTGCAACCTTAAATGTATATTTCTTTTTCTGAGCCTCGTCCATACTTAATTCTGAAACTACCGGCTTAATGATTACGTCGTATGATGATTTCATTATAAGTATACCTCCTCAATTTTCTTTAACGCTTCTTTTGTTACGATGAAACTTGTGTGATTCATCAATTCGTAAACGTTCATTGTTCCTACTAAAGCAGTTCTGATTCCTTGAATATTAGCTGCTGATCTAACAACATTTTCGTCTTTTTCAGCCATTACTATAAGTGCTTTTCTAGCTGCCTTAACGTTTTCTAATACTTTTATCATATCCTTTGTCTTTGGTGCATCAAATTTCAACTCGTCTAAAACGATAATTTCTTTTTCTGCTACCTTTGAGGAAAGGACTGACTTCATTGCAAGTCTTCTTAACTTCTTAGGTAATGTATATCTGTAATCTCTTGGTTTTGGAGCAAATGCTATACCACCACCAACTTGAGATGGATCAGTTGTGCTACCTTGTCTATGACGTCCGGTACCTTTTTGTCTAAAAGGTTTTTTACCTCCGCCTCTAACTTCGCCTCTTGTCTTCGCAGACTGAGTACCTTGTCTTTGGTTGGCTAAATAATTTTTTATTACTGCATGAACAGCATTTTCATTTGGAGTGATTCCAAAGATTTGATCATTAAGTTCAATGATTCCGGCTTCTGCTCCGGACATATTTAGCATTGTTACTTTTGCCATTTTTGCTTCCTCCTTTCTGAAGTCTTATCTCTATTTGTCTTGACCTTTGACTGCATACTGGATGCGAACTAAACCGCCTTTATGTCCAGGAATAGCTCCCTTGACAATCATTAAGTTTCTGTCAGTGTCGACTTTTACTAAAACAACATTCTGTACTGTAACTGTGTCACGACCCATTCTACCTGGACCATCGTTACCCTTGAATACTCTTGAAGGGTAAGTACCAGCTGCTAACGCACCTGCTAGTCTCTTGTGCTTTGAACCATGGGTCATAGGGCCTCTGTGATGTCCATGTCTCTTAATGTTACCTTGTGTTCCCTTACCTTTGGAAACTCCAGTTACATCTAATTTCTTTCCTGCTTCGAACTCAGCAACAGTTATAACCTGTCCTAATTCGTATGCTTCGCCTTCTTCGATTCTAAATTCAGCTAAGTGCTTCTTTAGTGGTGAACCGCTTTTTTCAAAGTGGCCTGTTAAAGGCTTGTTAACTCTGTGAGGTTTTGTATCTTCAAAACCAACTTGTACTGCGTTGTATCCATCTGTCTCAATTGTCTTGATCTGGGTTACAACTTCAGGACCAGCTTCGATTACAGTTACAGGAATCATTTCTCCTGTTTCTGTGAAAATCTGAGTCATTCCGATTTTCTTTCCTAATAGTGCTTTCATATTTTTTCCTCCTGATTTATTGCTTGTGTTTTCTGTAATTTTTGCAAAATACTAAGCAATTACTTACAGCGGATTGCTCTGGTTTGGCTAAGCAACGTTTTGCCCTCTCATGCAATCTTACTAAGGGAGTGTCCCTTATTATAGTTTGATTTCAATGTCTACGCCTGCAGGCAAGTCAAGCTTTGTTAAAGCATCGGTTGTCTTTAGTGTAGCATTTGTGATGTCGATCAATCTCTTGTGTGTTCTTTGTTCGAACTGTTCTCTGCTGTCTTTGTATTTGTGTACAGCTCTCAAGATTGTTACAACTTCTTTTTCTGTCGGTAGCGGAATAGGTCCTGAAACATCTGCGCCAGTTTTTTTGGCTGTCTCTACGATCTTCGCTGCTGACTGGTCTAATAACGCATGGTCATAGGCCTTCAGTTTGATTCTGATTTTTTGTAATTCGCTCATTTTTCTCCTCCTAAATTTTTGTACTGTTGTCGCTATGCTCGTACAAGGGGTTCATTATGCCCGCTTTCCAACGTGTACAGTGTTTGCTTACTTTGTACACGGCTCCGTGCGTTTCTTATTTTTTTACACAAAGCAAAAAGCCGGCGAACACCTTCGCCCTCATCTGGTGAGGACAATTCTCAGTAGAAATTACCTGATAGCTCAGCAACTTCCTACTTCATCGCCTTAAGCAAGCTTTTTTAGTATATCTTAATCAAATTGTTTTTGCAAGTCTTTTTTTAATTTTTTTCACAGAATTTTGCAGTTTTTTTTCTAACACCTTCAAGCCTTTCCAATGGATATATGGTATGGGTTATTTACACTGTGCCTGGCGTTTCTTTTTTGAGACTGGGGAAAGGCGGTTTTAGGCTTTTGCATGACAAAAGTATTTCTGGCGCAAAAGCTGTGCCAAGACGCGGTGTGGCTGGCGGTTGGCTAAGGTTTTGGGCGCAAAAGCCGTGCCAACTAGTTGTGATGGCACGTCGGCAGGATTTCCATGATGCCGAGTTTATGTCGGCGCAAAAGCCGTGCCAAAGCGACAGGCGGTTTGCGACGGCACTAGCGCTGGCAGGGTTTTGCATGACAAAAGTATTTCTGGCGCAAAAGCTGTGCCAAGACGCGGTGTGGCTGGCGGTTGGCTAAGGTTTTGGGCGCAAAAGCCGTGCCAACTAGTTGTGATGGCACGTCGGCAGGATTTCCATGATGCCGAGTTTATGTCGGCGCAAAAGCCGTGCCAAAGCGACAGGCGGTTTGCGACGGCACTAGCGCTGGCAGGGTTTTGCATGACAAAAGTATTTCTGGCGCAAAAGCTGTGCCAAGACGCGGTGTGGC
>JAVXAG010000028.1:0-17816 GCA_036660615.1 Anaerovoracaceae bacterium | reverse complement strand
GCCTATGTTTAACTATAATTGTGACATTGTCCGACGTGGTAAACGTGGTCGATACACAATTAATCATCTTTTTCTATATCAGTAAAACCTTTTCCGATTCCCCAAACAGTATCCACATGCAAAATAGTGACAAATGAACTTGGGTCGTGAGATGCCAAGTATTTTTTCAATATCATACTTTCTCGCGGAGAGCAAAGAACCACAAGTTCTCTTCGTTCCGTTTGGGTAAATTCACCTACAACCGCTCTGCTAGAAACACCTCTGCCAAGATTGTGAATAACAAAATCCTTTACTTGCTCTGGGATTGAAGTGATTATACTGAGTTGAACAATTTTTGTTTCGAAGCCGTACATAACAAAATCAACCATCTTTGCTGATATAAATTGAGTTACTAGGGCGTACAAAGCAATGTTCCTGCCATAAATAAATGCAGATGCCACAATTATTATAGCATCAAGACATAGTAAAATCCTACTAATATCTACCTGCGGAAAGAATTTTCTTTTAATAATCTTTGCGATTGACTCAGTTCCACAGAAAGAGTAGCCTCGCCAAAAGACAATGCCTGTGCAGACACCAGTAAAAACCCCACAGAAAATAGCTGCTAGAATAACATCTTTTTCCTCCAAAAGTTTAAAGTCCATTCGCTCAAAAATAAATAAGATCGCTGGGTACAGGATTGTTACCAGTAGTACCTTCCTTGCTTCTTTAAATCCAAGCGCAAAAGCCACAATTGCAAGAATCACCAGCGCACCTGCATAGTATAGCAAAGAGAATTCAATATTTACATAGTTTTGTATGATTCTAACTATTCCCGTCAAGCCTCCACAAGTCAGTCCGTTGGGAATCATAACCGCCGTAGTAGAAAACGCACCGGCTACGCACGCAATTATCAAAAAAATCCAATCAATTATATGGCCTTTAACATTATTTTTCAATACTCTTCACCTTCACAATCAAGTTAGTTTTCAAAGACATCAAACATTTTTACTCAATGTCACATTTAATCTGCTTATAGATACAGTTACCAAAGACATCAACGATTTTTACACTGATTATATTATAATCATTTACCAGTTTTTCGCAAGATGTTTTGACAGTTTCCTTTGATTTTATAAATATTGCCTCTGGTCTATGTACTTTACCATCAAAGTTATAGTCAACACTCCAGTATTCAATAAGCTCCATAGAGTTTAACTTTACAATATTTTTTACAACTGCCATAGTTTTTTCGTCAACCATATCCTTTAGCTTTCCCGGTTTGTAGTTGCCAATCTCAATAGTAATATGTTTCATAGAAGACATTGTCACTTCCTCAACAGATAAACTTATGTCAATACTGCCGGTTTTTTTACTTTCCAAGATTGGTTCCATTTCATAGACCCTAAAAGATGAGCCCATTGAGTCTAACCTTTTTAACGTGCTTTCAACAGCCAATCGACCAAAATCACAACAAATCCATTTTCTGCCCATTTTTTCACTAGTTGCTGCCAAAGTACCAGAACCGCAGAAAAAGTCAGCACAAATATCGCCTTCCTTAGTTGCACTCATAATAATTCTCTGGAGCAAAGCCTCAGGTTTCTGAGTGGCATAACCAGTACGCTCCGCAGAAGTTCTGCCTACCATGTCAAGTTGCCAAACATCTTTCATATTAACCATTGTATACCAGCCAATGTCATCTCGATATTCTTTCACACCCTTAAATCTATATGGTTTAAATCCACGATTATACGATTTTTCTTTTTGAGGAGCAAAATAATACTTCCCAGATTTGCTGTATACTAATATAGTATCGTGCTTCCTTGCAAAATGTTTCTTACTTGTACCACCCGATTTGTAATTCCAAATTATTTCATTTACAAAATTCTTCTCACCGAATATTTCATCAAGCAACACTTTTACATAGTGAACCACATGCCAGTCAAGATGAACCCAAATAGTTCCATCTTCCGAGAGCAAATCCTTCATAAGCATAAATCTGACTCCTAGCATTTTCAAATAATCGGCAATTCCTGTTTCCCACGAATCCTTGTATGCCAAGTGTTTCACCTTGTCTTTGTTCAAAGTTAGGACAGCATCGTAGTCAGCTTTTGAGAAAAAAGGTGGATCAATATAAATCATATTAATCTTTCCACCATAATTTTCCTTCTCAATCAAAGTCTTCATAAATCCACAGTTATCCCCATGGCAAAGAACATTGATAGGCTCAGTCAAATCTCCCCTATTAGAAAAATCTTCCCTTTTCATATTTATTTCCTCGGAAATATCAAGTGGCTTGCCCTCTACTGTGCTATATAACCTTCTACTTTCTTCCAGTATATCTGGAAACTCCATTATTAGACTCATTTTTATTACCTCTTCTATATACACTGCCAAGCAAAACAGGAATCAAGTCTTCTCTATGACAAGAAGTAAGTGCTCTTTCAATTAATTCCCTGTTCTCTGGTTTATTGCAATGAATCAATGCTCTTTGCATCCTCTTTTCATCCATAGTTTTGGGAACATAAACCTTTTTCATTGTAAATGGATCAAGCTCCGTATAGTACATACAAGTGGAAAGCGTGCCTGGTGTAGGATAAAAATCCTGAACTTGGTCTGGGATAAACCCTTGTCGCTTTAGGAATAACGCCAGTTCAATAGCATCATCCATTGTACTCCCTGGATGAGATGAAATTAAATATGGAATAAGATATTGCTTTAGTCCAAGTTTCTCATTGATTTCCTTGTATCTCTTTGCAAAATCTATAAAAACTCCCTTGTTTGGTTTACGCATATAATATAAAACCCTGTCCGAAATATGTTCAGGGGCTACTTTTAGGGTTCCGCTTACATGGTGTTTGCATAGTTCATATAGAAAACTTTCATTTTTGTCAGCCATAACATAATCGTATCGAATTCCCGATCGGATAAAAACCTTTTTGATCTTGTCAAGACTTCTAACTTCCCTTAAAATATCAAGGTATTCGGTATGGTCAATAATCATATTACCACAAGGTTTTGGATACATACAGTCCTTGTCCTTACAAACACCGGACTTAAGCTGCTTTTCACATGCTGGATTTCTAAAATTCGCGGTCGGTCCACCAATATCGTGAATATATCCCTTAAAGTCCTTCTTTGATGTAAGAGCCTTTGCCTCAGCCACAATCGACTCCTTACTCCTACTTCTAACTTGCCTGCCCTGATGAAAAGTCAACGCGCAGAAACTGCAACCGCCAAAGCAACCTCTTGAGCTAACAATACTAAATTTTATTTCCTTAAATGCGGGAATCCCGCCTGCTGCTTCATAGATTGGATGATACTCATTTTCAAAAGGCAACTGATAAACATCGTCCAGTTCCTCACGTTCTAAAGGTGGCTGTGGAGGATTTTGTACCACAAACACAGTGTCCGAATACTTTTCAGAAATAGTGTTTCCGTTAATATAGTCATTGTTTCGATATTGAGTTATAAAACTTTTGCAGTATTCTTCCTTTGACTCCTTGATTTCATCAAAAGATGGCAAGAAAATGTGATCTTCCTCTTGCTGAACTTCTCTAGCTTTGTAGCAAGTGCCTTTTATCCAACAAATGTCTTTTGCTTCGATGCCTGAATCAAGAGCCTCTGCTATTTCTACTATGGCTTTTTCCCCCATTCCATATATCAAAAGATCCGCCTTTGAATCGAGCAAAATAGAACGTCTAACCTTGTCTTCCCAATAATCATAATGTCCAAGCCTTCTTAAGCTGGCTTCAATTCCACCGATAATTATAGGTACATCTTTATAGGCTTCTCTCGCCCTATTGCTATAAACGATGACTGCTCTATCGGGTCTGTTTCCAGTTTTACCGCCGGGCGAATACTCGTCCACATGTCGTCTGTGTTTAAAAACCGAGAAATTATTGACCATAGAATCTACTGTGCCACTGTTAATCAAAAACCCTAACCTTGGTTTCCCAAATCTTTTAAAATCATCAGCAGATTTATAGTCGGGTTGAGCAAGAATTCCTACTTTGTACCCTCTTTGCTCCAGTATTCTGCCTATTATTGCCGTCCCAAAAGAATGATGATCCACATAACCATCGCCTGTTACTAGAACAAAATCAACTTGATCCCACTCTCTTTTTTTCATATCTTCTTTGCAAATTGGTAAAAACATAAATTCTCCCTTTGTGGCGTTTTTATCGCCATTTATGGTACTTTCAGCATATTCAAAGCTTTGATGTGCATTGTACCTTCTTAAAAAGGCGGACCAGTGGCCCGCCAATAATTTGTATTATCTACTTCCTTTATCGTAAGGTTTGGCAACCGCAAGTGGTGCCTGTGATTTTTTCGAACTAAATGCTAAAACGATAAGCGTTGCAATAAAAGGTATCATTTTATAGAAATCACTTGTAATTGGTAACCCGTCTAATAGAGGAATTACCGAATAAACTGCTGCCACCGTTTTCATGAGTCCGAAGAACAATGCCGCAACAAAAATTCTCATAGGTTTCCATTGTCCAAATATCATTACTGCAAGAGCAAGGAATCCATATCCTGCTACAGTTGCATTAAAGTTTGTTGACGTTGGAATAATAAACACCAATCCACCAATACCACCTAATGCACCCGAAATCATAACCCCTGCATATCTCATTTTGTAAACATTGATTCCAACTGAATCCGCAGCATGAGGATGCTCACCGCATGACCTTAGTCGCAATCCGAATCTTGTCTTATATAATACTACTACCGAAATAGCAAGAATTACAATTCCAATCAATGTTGTAATATAACAGTTGTTAAAAAACATTTTGCCTAGAAGCGGTATATCTCCCAGCACTGGAACTTTAGCAATTCTAAATGAGTTTTCAAATTGAATCTGCTGTACACCAGTATCTTGTATCAACCTAGCTGCATACACTGCAAAGGCAGGTGCAAACATATTTAGGGCAGTACCACCAATAATTTGGTCAGCTTTCATGTTGACAGCTGAGTACGCTAGCAACAGTGAGAACACAGTACCAGTCAATGCCGCAACTACAAGCGCCATGAGTAATAGTCCCTGTCCACTGATTTGATCTTGGAAATTATTTATAAACAAAACTCCAGTAAATGCACCCATAATCATAGTGCCATCAAGTGCGATATTTGTTACACCGCCTCTTTCAGTAAACATTCCACCAAGTGCAACAATCAAAAGTGGTATGGAAAAGAACATAGTCTGTTGAACAACCATAAAAAATACACTCATTATTGTTCACCTCCTTTAGCCGCTTTAATTTGATTTAGTTTCTTGGCTATATTAGGAATTACTTTTCTCAAAAGCAATGAAAACGCACTAAAATATATTATACAAGCGATAATAATATTGATTACTTCTGGCATATAGTTTAGAGACTGGAGATAACTTCCTCCTTGAGTAAGATACGCAACAAAGAAAGCCGTAAAGATTGTCGCAATCGGGTTGGACAAACCAAGCAATGCAACTGGAATACCATTAAATCCTTCTGCTGCCAATACTTCAACAATTCCCATGTGTCTTCCACTTGGACCTGAAAGGAATAAAAGTCCGCCTCCAAGACCTGCTAAGCCACCAGCTATTAACATTGAAATTACAGTGTTTTTCTTGTCATTAATTCCTGCATATTTACTTGCATCGGGATTATTACCACAAGCTTTTAATTCATATCCGAACGTTGTCTTATTTATCACAAAGAACATAATTATTGCAAAACCTATGGCTATTAATATTCCACAGTTTACTGTTGATGTTTCTTTAAAAGTACCAGTCATAGAATAAAAAATATTATCCAATCCTGCCCTAGGTAACTCCGCCGATTGTGCTACATCCATTGAAATACTTTTTTTGCCATTAAACACTGTTGTTTTTACTATATAATTACTCATATACATTCCGATATAATTCATCATAATAGTTGCAATTACTTCATGGACATTGCAGTATGCTTTTAGTAATCCAGGTACTAATCCCCAAATTGCACCCATAATCGCAGCACAAATTAACGCTACAATCCAATGCAGTGGCCCTGGCAAAAACGTCCAATGAACACCAACATAAATTGCCGAAACTGCACCCATAATAAATTGGCCTGGCGCACCTATATTAAAAAGTCCCGTCTTAAATGCAAATCCTACGGATAAACCAGTCATCAAAAGCGGTGTCGCCATGTATAAAACTTGTCCGACTCCTCTGCCGCCTCCTGTAAAGCCACCTAGCAAAATTGTGCCTAGCCCCTCTACTGCATTAGCTGGATTACTGATTATTAAAATAATAAATCCAAATATTAATCCAATCAATATTGCGAATATCGATGAGGCCGCGTTGTTGAAACCATCACTATAAACCAAACGTTTCATTCTATCTTTCATTTTACGCCTCACCTCTCTTTGAGCCAGACATATACAAGCCCAACTCTTGCATTGTAACTTCTTTAGGATCAAGGTTCGCAACGATTTCGCCTTCATATATTACAAGGATTCTATCGCTAAGATTCATAACCTCATCCAGCTCCAATGATACAAGCAAAACAGCTCTTCCTCTATCTCTTTGGTCAATCAATTGCTTGTGGATATATTCAATAGCTCCCACGTCAAGTCCTCTAGTCGGCTGTACAGCGATTAATATTTCTGGATCAATGTCTATTTCCCTAGCTATTATAGCCTTCTGTTGATTTCCACCAGACATACTTCTTGCAGAAGTTTTTACACCCTGTCCACTTCTAACGTCATATTGTTCAATCAGCTTTTCACTGTATTTATTTACTTCACCAAATTTTATAAACCCATGATTCTGATATTGTGGCTCAAAATATTTTTTCATAATCAAATTCTCTGCCAAATTATAATCTAATATCAAACCATCCTTTTGTCTATCTTCTGGAATATGTGCCATTCCTGCAATATTTCTTTTTCTGATAGAATAGTGAGTAATATCTTTGCCGTCAAGGAATATTTGCCCTTCAGAAACATTTCCAAGTCCGGTAATTCCATATACCAGTTCAGACTGACCATTGCCATCAATACCTGCAATGCAAACAATCTCACCTTTTCTAACATTGAAAGAAACATTCTTAACTGCTTTTTTTGTATGACCTTTAGTCAAAACAGACAAGTTCTTTACCTCAAAAGCTATTTCACCTGGTTTTGCAGGCTCTTTGTCAACAGTAAAGTTTATTGCCCTTCCAACCATCATCTCTGACATTGTTTCCTTAGAGGTTTCATCTACGTTAACCGTCCCAATGTACTTACCTTTTCTAAGGACTGAACATCTATCTGCAACTTCTTTTATCTCGTTTAATTTATGTGTAATGAATAAAATTGATTTTCCTTCTGCTACAAGATTTCTCATTATTTTCATTAATTCTTCAATCTCTTGTGGAGTCAAAACTGCAGTAGGTTCATCAAAAATCAAAATTTCATTTTCTCTATACAGCATTTTCAGGATTTCCACACGTTGTTGCATTCCTACGGTAATATCTTCAATAATAGCATCTGGATCTACTTTCAAACCATATTTGTTTGATAAACCAATGACTCTTTCTCTTGCCTTTGACATTTCAAGTATTCCATGTTTTGTAGTTTCCACTCCCAAAATAATGTTTTGTAAAACTGAAAAATTGTGTACCAATTTAAAATGCTGATGGACCATTCCAATACCCAAAGCATTGGCATCGTTAGGATTATTAATCATAACTTCTTTGCCATCTTTCTTTATAATTCCCTTTTCTGGTTGATACATACCAAACAGAACACTCATAAGAGTTGACTTTCCTGCACCATTTTCACCAAGCAATGCATGAATTTCACCTTTTCTTAATTGCAAGGTAATGTCATCATTGGCTACTATCCCAGGAAACTCTTTAGTAATGTTTAACATTTCTATTATATAATCCATGGTTATCTCCTCTTCGAATTAATGCACTCAATAGTTATTATACATTATAGTTCAGAAAAAAACCATAAAAAAAGATGGGTTATTCGCCCATCTCTTTAAAAATATATTATTTGATTATTTAACTAAATTATTCAACCAATTTAACTTTGATTGATACATCCAAACCTTTTACAGTTTTTGCATCTGCATCTGTTGAAATCTTAATTTTTCCAGCTTTTACGTCAGCATATACTTTGTCGTAATCTGCTTTTGTAAACTTTGTGAATACTGAAGTATCCATTGGGATTCCAACTGCATCTTCAGCTGAACCAAGAACTAAGTGTTTTCCACCTTCAAATGTTCCGCCATAGTATGATGTCAAAATTTCTTCAACTGCACCACCTAAATTCTTCATTGCTGAAGTGATTACTGTCTCTGACTTTCCACTTTGGTCAACGTCAACACCAATTACTTTAGCTCCAGCTGTTTCAGCTGCTGCTGATATTGATGCGAAGATTCCTCCACCGCATGAGAATATAACTTCTGTTCCGCCTTCATACCATCCAGCTGCTTTTGCATTGATATCTGGTGATGGTTCAAAACTATTTGTATAGTTATATTTAATTTCTACGTCTTTTAGTCCCATTTCATTAGCTGCTGCATTAGCACCTTCAACAAATCCGTATCCATAACGAACTACTGCTGGTACTGAATATCCGCCCATGAATCCTAATTTTTTATATCCATCTTTTACGGCAGCATAACCTGCATAATATCCAGCTTCTTGCTCAGCAAATGTAATAGCTACTGTGTTAGTGCCAACTACTTCTTTTGCTGGATCATCATCATTCATTGGTGCTCCATCAATGAATAGGAATGTTACGTCTGGATACTTCTCCTGTGCTTGGAAAATAACGTTTTCGAATAAGAATCCTGGTGTTACAACTACCTTAGCACCATTCTTAACTGCTAAGTCGATTTGTTCCATTCTAGCATCGTTGGTATCAGCAGTTGGTTGATAATACTTATAAGTAATGTTTTCAGCGTCGCCATAAGCTTTTACGCCTTCCCAAGTTCCTTGGTTGAAAGATTCGTCATCGATAGTACCGATATCAGTTACCATACCAATTTCATAAGTACTAGGCTCTTTTTCACCACAAGCAAAGATGCAAAATACCATGCTCATCGCTAGTAAAACGGTTAATAATTTTTTCATTTGTCTTCTCCTCCTAATAATATTAGTGAAATATCATATAAACAATTATAATGCATTGTACTGCTTTTTGAAAGTCTTTTTTTCGTTCTTTTTTTCAAAATTCTGTCATTATGCTTCAACAATAGTGTTTACAACATTCTCGGTAATTCTGGCTGTCATTCCCCAAATCACCCTATTGTCTATTTCGTATATTGGAATTGGCCAATTACTTTCTCTCCATGGATAATCAGTAGAAATCCCAACAGATTCATAAGGAAAATCTTTGTCGATATTGGCCTCAATTTGACCGTTATACTTTTCTGGTTTTATCTTTAAAAGTTCCTCAATTGGCACCAAAAAAACTTCATCAACTTCATCCTTCTGTATTTTGCAATTCAAATAATCTTGGTAATTTATTATTCCAATAAATGTAAACAATGTAAAATTAGCATACCCATATAATGTATCTCCCTGACCTACAATGCTGATTTTTTCTGTTTCTATACCCAATTCCTCGCAAGTTTCCCTCTTTGCACAATGCTCCGGTGTTTCACCGCCCTCAATATGTCCTCCCGGAAAACAAATTTCCCCAGGCTGTGATTTCATATTCTTGGCTCTTACCTCATAAAGTAAATTAAGTTTTCCTTCTTTCTCAACAAAAGGCACTAACACAGAAAAAAACTTATAAGCCCCTATTGGTTTAGGCTTATGACTACTGTATACTTTTTCAATGTCATCAATATTCATATTTGGTCTCCTTCATCTTCAATGTCAAATAAAAAAGGGCGCCCTCCACCAACAATTTTATATAAATCGCTGATTTGACCGCCCCTTAATTATGTACTCTTTTTGTTTATCTAAAGTTTTTAATTTATTTAGAAAGCTAATGCTAGTTCAAGATTTCGAATAGCTCGAAATTAACGCCTATCATCTCTTCCTTTTCTGCACTTAGACTTACTACAAAATCCATACCAAAATCTTTTGAGATTACTAATAATCTTTCTAAGAATTCAGGAAGATCTCCTAGTGAAAAATCTGTGTGTTTCAAAATACTATCTATGAAAACAGTTTCAATGTCATGATCTGAACTGATGATGCCATATAAGAAACCGATATACTCATCACTGTTTGTTACGTGCTCAAAATCTTCCATACACACTACTCTAATTCTATATTTTAAATCATACATCAACCTAGAATTCTTATTAATGAAAATAACACTTCCATTATTACTCTCTGCTTGGCTGTTAGCTAAATCAATCATTTGTTTAGTCTTGCCGCTTCCTTTATGTCCTATTAATAACTTAACCATAATGTTGCCCTCCTAAATTTATTTTTATTAGTGATATTATATACTAAAAGTCAGAATCATTCAATAACAATTTGTCAATAACATCGGATTTCTTTCCAAGTCGCAGTTGTCCGCAAGCTGCGTCAATATCTGAGCCCAGTTCACGCCGTATGGTTGTAGTGATGCCTTTGCCCTCTAAGACCTTTTGAAACGACAGTGCTGTCTGTCTACCAACAGTGTCCAAACCCGTCTCAGTGACCTTGTTTAGTGGTATCAGATTGACATGACACAATAGGCCTCGCAACAAACTACATAGCTCCAAAGCGTTTTCCCTTGAATCATTTTTCCCTTTCACCAAAGTATACTCAAAAGTAATCCTTCGACTAGTGGCTTTAGTATATTTTCTGCAAGCAGGGATTAATTCCTCAAGAGGGTAACTCTTATTAATTGGCATCATTGACTCCCTAACTACGTTGTTACTACCATGAAGGGAAATCGCTAGATTGACTTGAGAAAAATCTTTTCCAAAAGATTCAATAACAGGTACAAGACCACAAGTAGAAACAGTAATGTTTCTCATGCCTATATTCAAGCCATTTTTGTCGTTAACAATGGTGATGAAATCCGACAGATTTTCATAATTGTCAAAAGGTTCACCAGTTCCCATAACCACAATATGGCTTACCCTTTCACCAGTATCTTTCTCAACCGCCATAATCTGTGACATCATCTCACCAGAAGTTAAATTTCTCATTAACCCACCAATAGCCGATGCACAAAATTTGCAGCCCATTCTACATCCCGCTTGAGATGAAATACAGATAGAATTTCCATATTTATATTTCATAAATACACTTTCAATTGAATTTCCGTCCTCAAGCTCAAAAAGATATTTTCTTGTTCCATCTTTTTGAGATATTTGTATTTCCAAAGGTGTTACTGTACCAATACGACAGCACTCATTTAGCTTCTGTCTAAAAGCTTCAGGGAGATTTTTCATCTCCCCAAAGTCAGTCTTTCCTTTGTAAATCCATCCGAAAACTTGCATTGCCCTGAACTTGGATTCCCCCATTTCAACAAATAGGGTTTCCATATCCGGTAGCTTTAAGTCCCTCAGGTTTACCATATTAAACTCTTTCTACTGTAATTCCAGTTTTATGACCGTTTAAGTCATACTCTTCTAATCCAGTTTTTTCACAAAGCTCAACTGCTAAAGTTTCCTTCATAATATATGATTTGAATTTTTCAATAGCCAGTTTTACCTTTTCGTCTGCATCAACGAAGATTTTTATATTATCCATCATTTCAAAATTATTTTGCTTTCTTAGTTGCTGAACCTTTGATATAAGCTCCCTTGCAAGACCTTCATCAAGAAGTTCTGGACTGACAGTAGTGTCAAGAATAGTAAACACATTGTTTTCCATTGCTACTGCAAAACCCTCTTTTGCACTAATCCTTACATCTACATAATCATTTAGAACTGTAAAGTCCTCACCGTCAAGGTTAATAGTTGCACTACCCTCTCCTTGAAGTTTTCCTACAAACTCAGCCGGATTCTCCTTGGCAAGAGCAGCCCCAAACATCTTTATTTTTCCACCAAGAACAGGACCTGCAACCTTAAAGTTTGGCTTTAGGGCGAAGTTCATAAACTTATCCAAGTCAGTTTCAAATACAACATTTTTCACATTCAACTCTTCCATAATTAGTGGAGTCAAATCCTCAATAGTTTCCTTGTATTTTCCATCAACAAGAATTTCATTAAGAGGTTGTCTAACCTTGATTCTTTCCTTTTCCCTAGTTCCCCTTCCAAGAGCAACCAAGTCACGAACAAGATCCATTCTTTCTTCAACCTTTTTGTCAATTAACTTTTCATCTGAAGTTGGGAAATCTGCAACATGTACAGTTTCGTCATCAGTTAAATTAGTATATATTTCATCGGAAATAAATGGTGCGATTGGAGCAATTAACTTTGACACACCTACGAGAATCTCATAAGTTGTCGTGTAAACACTCTTCTTATCGTCATTTAGTTCTTCACTATAAAACCTTCTTCTTGCCCTTCTGATATACCAGTTTGACAAATCCTCTGATACAAAATCAGTAATAGCTCTAACAGTTTTCATATGGTCATAGCTATCCATATATTCAGTTACATCTTTTACCAATTGGTTGTACTTTGATAAAATCCATCTATCTAGTTCTGGTCTCTTGTCATAGTCAACAAAGATTTCCTTTGGCTGAATTTTATCTTGATTTGAGTAAAGCACAAAGAAATTATATACGTTTCTAAGAGTTCCAAAGAACTTGCTTATTACATCGACTAACCCATCTTCGTCAAATTTTGTTGGACTCCAAGCAGGAGAAACACTTAACAAATACCATCTTGTAGCATCTGCGCCATACTTGTCAAATAGCTCAAATGGAGAAACAGTATTTCCTTTTGACTTAGACATCTTCTTTCCTTCTTTATCAAGAATCAAATCGTTTACCAAGACATTTCTGTAAGGGGCTTGTCCTTTGATAAAAGTAGAAATTGCCATTAACGAATAGAACCAACCTCTTGTCTGGTCAATTCCTTCACATATGAAATCAGATGGGAACAATTTCTCATCAAAGATTTCTTTGTTTTCAAACGGATAATGCCATTGTGCAAATGGCATAGCACCTGAGTCAAACCAGCAGTCTACAACTTCCGGAATCCTATTCATAGTCTTTCCGCAGTGAGGACATTTTATATGAACATCATCTACATACGGTCTATGCAACTCAATATTTTCATCTATTTTTTCAATAGCCTTTTCTACTAATTCTTCCCTACTGCCTACGCATTCAAGGTGACCACATTCACATCTCCAAATTGGCATTGGCGTTCCCCAATATCTAGTTCTGGAAATAGCCCAATCCTTTACATCTGCCAGCCAGTTACCAAATCTCTTTTCTCCGACAAAATCAGGGAACCAGTTTACAGTATTATTATTTGCTACTAGTTGGTCTTTCAACTTGCTCATTTCGATATACCAACTTGGTTTTGCATAGTAAATCAAAGGAGTTCCGCATCTCCAACAATGAGGATAATTATGCTCCAGTTTTTCTTTTGCGTAAATCAAATCCCTTGCTGCAAGCCACTTGATAATTTCTACGTCAAGGCCTTCTTCCATTACGAAAGTGCCTTTCCATGGAGTATCAGTATATTTTCCTGTTTCATCAACAGGATTAACTACTGGCAAGTTGTATTTTCTTCCTGTTTGATAGTCATCTTCACCAAAAGCAGGAGCTGTGTGTACAATTCCAGTACCATCTTCTATAGTTACATAGTCATTGCAGGTAATGAAGAATGCTTTTTTATCAGGAGTAATAAACGGCATAAGCTGTTCATATTCAACGTATTCAAGGTCTTGACCTTTCATTTCTTCCAAAATTTCATAATTTCCTGCGCCCAAAACTTTATCAGCTAAATTCTTTGCAACATAGAAAACTTTTCCTTGGTCGTCTCCAGCAGTTTTATTGACTTTGATGTAGTCAACTTTTGGATTGACTGTAAGCGAAACATTTGCTGCAAGTGTCCAAGGTGTGGTTGTCCATGCCAAGAAATACTCGTCTGCATCTTTTCTCTTGAATTTTGCAGTAATAGTAAGAACTTTGACTTCTTTATATCCTTGTGCAACTTCGTGTGAAGCAAGACCAGTTCCGCAACGAGGGCAGAACGGCAAAATCTTATGTCCTTCATATACTAGACCTGCTTTGAAAAATTCTTTCATTATCCACCAGCAAGTTTCTATATAGTTGTTTTCTAGTGTAACATAAGGATTGTCAAGGTCTACCAAATAACCCATTCTTTCTGTCATTTCTCTCCACATTCCTGTGTACGAAAAAACGGATTCCTTACATTTTTCATTAAATTCTTTTATACCGTATTTCTCGATATCCTGTTTCCCTGACATCTTTAGTTGTTTTTCAACTTCTATTTCTACTGGAAGTCCATGTGTGTCCCAGCCTGCTTTTCTATTTACTTGAAATCCCTTCATTGTCTTATATCTACAAATAGAGTCCTTCAAAGTCCTTGCCATTACGTGATGTATTCCTGGCTTTCCATTGGCTGTTGGAGGTCCTTCATAAAATACAAATGACGGTTTTCCTTCTCTCGTTGTTACACATTTGTGCAACAAATCTTCTGCTTTCCACTGCTCAACTTGTTCATTCTGAACTTCTGCAATTGGTTTTTCTGATAAGTTCTTAAACATTCTACAATATCCTTTCTAATAAAAAAATCCCCATTCGATAAACTATCTATATTTTAGATATATCGATTAGGGACGATTATATAAACCGCGGTACCACCCTAGTTGCTAACCTCTATCAAGGCGCCTCTCTTAAAAGTGTCAAGCTCCAGAGTGATATTCATAACTGGTTTCACCGACAACCTCTCACCAAAATGATCGTCTCTCTGTAAGGATTTTACACCGTACTACTAATTCCTTCATTGCTTTCATATGTTATTATCTACGTACGCTTACCATTTTAATAATTTATTGATCAAAAGTCAAGTTTTTATTGAAAAACGCAATAATTATGGTAGAATAGGGTTAGTAGGAGGTGTTGAAATGCCATTAATGTTATTAGGACTAGTTTTAGTCGTCGGCTTATTTGTATATTATCTATTAAGCACCAGTTCAGGTGCTGTAGCTTCTCGTGAAGCCAAGGAAGCGAAGAAAAAGGAAGAAGACGATGATAATGTCATTTTCCTCCCAAATGATTTGGAAAAAGAAAAGCTCAAAAGAAAATTTGATAAATTTGATAAACCAAAACATTAACCAAACTGTGCCTCTTTGAGTATTATATCCAAAGAGGTGTTTTTATGTCTTATTCAAATAGAAGAATATCCAGTGCCTTTAAAGATGCGCCCTCTATATCTCTCTTGGATCATCCCAAAATTGTAATTATGAGTGATTGTCATCGTGGCAACGGCACTTGGGCCGACAGTTTTATAAACAACGAACCTTTATATACTGCAGCCCTAAAATATTATGACCAAAACGGTTACACCTACATTGAGCTCGGCGACGGCGACGAACTTTGGGAAAACCGAAAGTTCTCTGATGTATACCAAATACACAAAGAGATTTATAAGATTTTTCTGGATTTGGATTCCAAGGGAAGGCTATATATTATCTTTGGAAATCACGACCGAATCAAAGAAAACTCTGGTTACATCTCAAATGTTCTAAATGTTTCTATTCCATTTTATGAATCCATAATAATAGAAAGTCCCACCACCAAACCCCTATACCTTTTTCATGGTTACCAAGGTGACTTTTTAAATGACAATCTCTGGAAGCTATCACGTTTTCTAGTTCGCTATCTGTGGAAACACCTTGAACTTACTGGTGTCAAGGATCCAACTAGCGCCGCAAAAAACTACACCAAGCTTCGCAAGACAGAGGAAAGATTTATAGATTATAGTTGTGCTAACAGTTGCACAATCATTGCTGGTCACACTCACAGGCCTTGCATCACCAAAACCAATTGCGGTATGTATATAAACAGTGGCAGTTGCGTCCATCCCAACTCAGTGACTGCCGTCGAAATAGAAAACTCCCTTGCCACCCTTTGCAAATGGTCCACTTGTGCCAACGACGATATGTCTCTTTATGTCTGCAAAGAAATCATAGCGGGTCCAACCAAACTATATTAATTGATGCTTTTACGCAAAAGAGAGATCAGAACTTGTCTATCTCTCTTTTTTACATATTCTTACTCTACCTTTGTTGACGAAAGACTAATGTCTTGTTGTTCTATATCGGTTCGTCTAATTTTAAATCCCAACTTGATATATCTGTCCACTACTTCTTGATTTGGATACCTGTTAGGATTCTCCCCTACAGATATTATGACAAGTCCATCTTGTCCCTTTTTCAACTCAGGATAAAATCGACCATTCTTGCCCCCATGGTGTGACAATACAACATTTACATACTTTTGATCATTCTTAGGTAACGATTCGATCATACATTCCCATACTTGATAATTAGAATTATCCGCCGAAAAAGCAAACAATACTTGGTCATTATATACAGCCAACGCCATTCCAGACTTATTAAGATTTATACTTTCTACTCCAATGAATAAAGCATAATGGTCATTGCTACACAGCTTTTTCATTCCTTCCTCTCTTTTTATAGGAGTTTTAGGAGTTATGAAAGTAGTAATGCATTTACAGTGTTTTGAAATTCTATCATATGTCAATTTTGATGTTAGGGATAGAAGCTTACTCGGTATAAATACACAAGACAATTCCTTTAGAAATTCATCGCTAATCGATGTCAATAAGCTATAATGATCCAAATCCCAATGACTGATTATGATGGACTTTTTCCTGTTTGAATTCAAAAGGTCATTATGCTTTTCGATCATTGCATTTTTATCCTGCTCCGTAGCGTAAATTGATACTCCAAAATCAAACATTGTTAGATTTTTTTCATCATATATAAAGTTGGTGCTACCATGTGAAACATTGGCTACAATGACCTTAAAGTCACTAGATAAATTATCCAAAGTGGATGGTGAAGTTTTTTTACCTATAGGCTTAGCTGTTTCAGTTGACTTACCCATATAAAGAGTACGTACTTTAGTATCTGGTTGCATTAGAAAATTATAAAAGATTTCTCCATCATAATACTCAAAAGCAATATTAGCATAATGGCGTTTATAATATGCCATATTAATATCATCTTTGCAAACCCTCTTCATCTCCAGTAGCTTACTCATTTTAGTTGTTATTGTTCCACCTTCGTGAAAATCATATCGTGTTTTAATATTTCTGACCAAAATCATCGTTGGTTCATAACCTGATAAATGCATTGTCTCATCATAATCACCATCATTACGAAAGTAAATGAACTCATTTTCATTAATAAAATCTAACAATAATTCGCCTTTGTGTATATCATACTTTTCTATATAAAAATTAACATATTCCACGTCTTCACCCTTTTTCTCTAGCTACGATTTGTCTATACTTTAAGCCCCCAACAATTCATCATTAATGACATTTTTATTATTTGATATAATATCAGAAAAAGGTGTAAATATCAAGGTTGGCGTGAAATTTCTAGTAAAGTGTTTATTATTCTTCACATAATGTATAGAATATTAGACAAATATGTTTTCTCAAATCAAATGGTATTCATTTAGCAGCTTTTCGATGTCTGTTCCTTCTATCTTCTTTAGGACTTTTTTCAAGGCAAATTTTTCTGTGAATCCAAGCTCCATATCAGTTATTTTCTTTCCGTCACGCAACTGGACTGTAGAGTTAAGCAAATCACGAATGTCAAAAACACTGCCCCAAACTTCTGGCACACCTCTGTCCACGTTTAGCAAAGTGTATACCGCTTCCATTCCTGTTCGTATAGAATACTCAGTTGTAAAAATAGTGTCTCGTACTGTCTCGGCAAATTGCCCCAAAAATGCAAAGT
>JAVXAG010000027.1:0-17955 GCA_036660615.1 Anaerovoracaceae bacterium | reverse complement strand
AATCCAATCTCGACGTTAATCCAATCTCGACGTTAATCCAATTTCGACGTCAATCAATTTGCTACATATTAGACCTAGGACTTTATCATATGTGAATCGCATACAGGGAATCGTTTCAAAAGGTAGGGCAAAGTCCAAGAGGACAGGAAAAAAAAGCCCATGAAAATATGTTTTCACAATTTCATGATTTTGTACTCAAAGCCACAACCAGCTATAAAACGAAACATATCATCAGTTTTAAAAAATAGAGTGCTTGTATTTTCATTAGGATGAAAGCAAACAATTTCCTCAGATAACATATCCTCGTCTAAAATAACATTGACATCTTTTTCAGCATTGTTTAAAAGGCCAAAGATAGAAACGGCTCCGGGTAGAAGTTGAAGTTTTGCCATGAGCTTTTCGGCAGAACAAAAGTGCAAACCCTTTTCACATAAAAGATCCTCAAGATGTTTCATATCCAATTGTTTTGAATCGTCCATAACAAGCAGGTAAAAAGCCTTGCTTTTTTTATTGCATAAGAAAAGTGTCTTTGTACGAACACCTTGGAGACCCTCAATATAGCCATCAGCTTCTTCCGTTGTAAAAGCTGGCGGATGAGAGACCAAGTTATAGGGGATATTTAATTTTTCCAAAGTATCAATTACCATTTTGTATTGTTCCATAATGACCTCCACTATTGATGATTTTATTTTATATTACCACACAAAAAGACTTATGAAAACACATAATAATAAAATTAGCAGGTTTGAGAAAAATGTGTTATAGTAATAGGTATGATTTATTATATTAAGAATATAAAAGAACAAAGGAGATAAAGATTTGTCAGAAAAACAAATAAAGAGATATACAGTTGGAGAAGAAGTATTTAACAGTGTAACCCATGGAGTTGGAGCACTTTTGTCAGTGGCTGGCACAATCGTTTTGATTGTACTATCAGTTATGTATGGAAATGCAGTTGGACTTGGTTCAAGCATAGTATACGGAGCATCATTGATTATACTTTACACAATGTCGACACTATACCATGCCATTTCATCAGAAAAAGCAAAGAGCGTTCTTAGAGTGTTTGACCACACATCAATATTCATTTTGATTGCGGGAAGCTATACACCATACTGTTTGATTGCATTAGGCGGAGAAACAAAAGCTTTGATTGTAGTTATTGTGGTTTGGGCATGTGCAATATTGGGCATTGTGCTAAATGCCATCAGCCTTGAAAAGACAGAAAAGCTAGGACTGGTTTTGTACGTTGCCATGGGTTGGGCAATTATAGTTATATTCAAAGATGTGCTGGCAGCATTACCAACAATGGCATTTTGGCTGTTGCTTCTTGGAGGCGTCTGCTATACAGGTGGCATAGTCTTTTACAAGATGAAAAACACAAAATATATGCATAGCATTTGGCATTTGTTTGTTCTAGGGGGAAGCGTTCTTCACTATATCAGTATAGTCTTGTACGTGTTGCCAATGACCTATTAAAACAAAGCTATATTGTTTGCCAAAACATGAAGCCATGGTCAAAAGTGGCTTCTATTTTATTTGTGTCTTTTAGCCAGGAAAGGTAAGAGCGTACTGTACTTCCAATCAAGACATATTGTTCAAAATTCATGTCAAGTTTGTAGTAGGCAAAAAGCTTTTGCAATACATTTTCAAATATTTGAGGACTATGGCAAATTTCAAGGATCTCTGATGCAATTTCCATTACCTTGTCTATGTTTTTTTGTGCCAGAGGCGCGATGTTGTCTGTGGTTTCTGCGTGGGAGGGAACAAAAGTTTTTGCTTCCATGGTTTTGACCGTTTCAAGTGTGTCTATGTAGGCTGCCACATCATATATGAACCCAATCTGGTACTTTTCAAGGGTTTCAAGGCTAGATAGACAGTCGGCAAGGAAAATCACGTCATCGGTAGTTTTGAAGCCTACCATGTCAAAAAAGTGGCCTGGCAAAGGAATCAAATCCATTCCACTTGGCATATCTTCGGCAGTCAAACTATTTGCAACACTTTCCTGAGCCATCATAAACTTGTGTCGTAAATCCTTTGGTGGAAAACCGCCATAAAGAAAAGAAGGCTCAAGCAAAGGATGATTAGTAAAGTCAGCATCAATTCCAGGTGCAAATATTTGACATCCCGTTTGATTTTGCAGATACTTATTTCCACCGATGTGATCAGCATTAGAATGAGTGTTATATATTGCTTTTAATGTCCAGTTGTTTTTATCAAGGATTTGGCGTACCTTGCGACCGGCATCTTTGTCATTTCCGCTGTCAATTAGACAAACATCATTATCACTTATTTTAACAAGACCGATTTTGGCAGGGCTGCTAATATAGTAGGTGTTCTCTGCCACCTGAATCAATTCGTACATCTTTGACCTCCATAATATTTTTTCGGATTTTTTATGGAATAATTATAACATAAAACTCAATGAATGTGAAAATTTACACAAATTTTATGCCATTTGACGGTAGTTTATGTTAAAATATTTTATAACAAAACAATAAATAAATTAAAGAAAGTGGGTTTTACTATGGCAAAAGAATATAATCAAAAGTTAAAACTGTTGTATTTGATGAAAATGTTCCTTGAAAATACAGATGAGGATTGCGGCATAACCATGGAGCAAATAGTAAAAACCTTGGCAGTAAACGGAGTAAAAGCAGAGAGAAAGAGCATTTACGATGACATAAAACAATTGCAAGAGTTTGGTCTTGATATTGTAGGAAGAAGCATGGGGAAAAACTATGAATATTTTTTAGCCAGTCGTACCTTTGAAATTGCAGAGTTGAAACTACTAGTTGATGCAGTGCAGTCTTCCAAGTTTATTACAGCGAAAAAGTCTAATCAACTAATAAAAAAAATCGAGAGTCTTGCAAGTCATAACCAAGCAAAACAACTGCAAAGACAGGTGTTTGTGTCACAGAGAATAAAGACGATGAACGAAAGCATTTACTATAACGTAGATAAAATACATAGCGCAATAAATGGAAACCATACAATTGAGTTTCAGTATTTCAAGTGGACAGTGGATAAAAAAATGGAGCTGAAGCGTGGAGGCGATTACTATAAATTAAGTCCTTGGGCATTGTCTTGGGACGATGAAAATTACTATCTTGTTGCCTTTGATTCAGAAGAAGAAAAAATCAAACACTTCCGCGTGGACAAGATGAAAAACATCAAGGTTACTGACCAGCCTCGCATGGGGAAAGAGGTGCTAAAAGGATTTGATGCAGCATTATATGCAAAGAAAGTTTTTGGTATGTATGGCGGAGATGATGAACAGGTAAGAATGGAATTTGAAAACCAATTAATTGGAGTGGTTATCGATAGATTCGGAAAAAATGTTATCATCGCCAAAACGGACGACCAGCATTTTATGGTTACCGTAACAGTCGTAGTAAGCAATCAGTTTTTTGGATGGGTTATGGGGATTGGCAAGGGTGTCAAGATAATTGGTCCAGAGTGGGTGGTTGAAAAAATGTGCGATGAAGTCAAGCGATTATCAGAAATATATGATTGTCCAATTTAGAAAGGGAAAATAATGGATTACGAAAAGAAAAAACGATTTATTGTCAACTTACTATATGGAGGGTTGATAATCCTTATAGTATATGTTGCAATTCACTATGGGCTAGGAATGATTGCACCATTTTTATTGGGATTTTTAATTGCTTATGCCCTAAAAAGACCAGCAAAATTTATCGCTAGAAAAACAAGATTACCGTACAAACCAGTTGTTATGCTACTTGTACTACTGTTTTACGGAACAGTAGGGGTTTTGATTTCACTGCTTGGAATAAAATTAGTTACATCATCAATTGATTTAGTTTCAGACCTTCCTACTATTTACAAGGTTGAAATTGAGCCTGCACTTAATGCTTTTTTTGATAGTATAGAGCAGATGATATTTAAAATGGATCCTGCCCTTGTGTCTACAATCAGCGAGATGTTTGCACAATTTATCCAGTCTGTTGGGCAGTTGTTAACGGACTTGTCTGTAAAAGCAGTTAGCGCCCTTTCCGGCTATGCATCTTCATTACCTGGATTGTTTATTAGATTGTTATTTATGATAATTTCAACGTTTTTTATCGCGGGCGACTACGATATGTTAGTTGGATTTGCATCTCGTCAACTGTCAGATAATACAAGAAGTCTTTTGACAAAAATCAAAGAGTATGTTGTCGGTACACTTTTTGTCTGTATTAGGTCATATGCATTGATTATGACAATTACATTTATAGAGTTATCAATAGGACTTTCAATAATAAGATTGCCAAATGCAATTTTGATTGCACTAGTCATTTCCATATTTGATATTTTACCAGTTCTGGGTACTGGAGGAGTTATGATACCATGGGCGGTTATTACGGCTATCCAAGGGGATTATACTTTGGCAATTGAACTGATTGTAATATATTTGATTATTACAGTTGTTCGTAATTTTATCGAACCGAAAATTGTTGGAAGTCAAATAGGTCTTCATCCAGTTGTCACTTTGGCAAGTATGTTTGTAGGAGCGCAGCTCTTTGGGATAATCGGATTATTTGGATTCCCTATCTTGCTTTCACTTCTTAGACACTTAAATGACAATGGAACTATAAAACTTTTCAAATAAAAAAATATATGTAAAAGGTGTTCGTGAGTCCCGTTAATGGGACTCATTATGCTATATACTATACTAAAATAAAGAAATTGAAAAACTATTATTATTTTAGGAGGTAAGATATGAATTCAGTAGTAAAAGTTGGGTTTATGAATGATGGAAGAGAATTTCCATACTATAACAATAAGTTTGATTTAAAAGTAGGTGACATTGTATATGTCGATGGAAAACAAGAAGGCAAGGCTGGAATAGTTCTTTCTGTAATATCTCATTTTAAGGTTAGCAAAGATTATTATAAAATGGTCATAGCAAAATTGGATTTGGATATTAAGGGGAAATATTTTAATATTGGACCATTTATGTCAAGTTATAGCAAAGAAGCAGTTTCTCCAGAGCAGTTTGCTTCGTGGATTTTTCCACCAAAAGAAAAAGAAGAAGAGTTCTATATGAGCGATGGATATACAGTGACGCTTGAGCCCATTTTTGAGGGGATTGAAATTGATGATGGTGTAAAAACTCGTGGGATTGACTTATTTTATGACGACTGCGTCAAGTACATTTGTCTAGATGGAAACAAAGGGCAAGCATTTATCAAAGGGAGTAAATGGTACAAACTTGATTTTTTATATGAAGAAGGGGTTATAAAAAATTTGCTGTGCGAATGTAAATATCCTGGTTTCTGTAAACACGAAGTGGCACTTTGCATTACTATCAAGAATTTTGCTGAGGAAATGATGGAAAAACGCAAAGAAAAGCTAGGAGAACAAAAGATTGTTGCCATTAATAATGAAATATTTTATAACATTTTGTACCACGAAGGCGCAGAGGTTGTTATTTAGTGAACAACAAAAGCTTTTCCATGGAAATAAACTTCATAAAATAAATACAAGACAATAGTCATAAGACAATGTATAATATTGAAAAGAAGATTTATAAGGAGCGACCATGGAAAAAGTAACAAATAAGCTATTTGAACTCCAAGACTTGGGATATAGAGACTTTAACTCTAAGCTGATACCAACAGTTCCCAACGACAGAGTGATTGGAATTAGGACGCCTGTTTTACGAAAATATGCAAAGGAATTTGCAAAAGACAATGACAGCGTTGGGTTTATGAAAGAATTGCCCCATTACTATTTCGATGAAAACAATTTGCATGGATATCTTATAGAAAATATTACAAATAATTTTGACGAAACCATAGAATATGTGGAGGAGTTTTTGCCATATATAGATAACTGGGCTACTTGCGATACATTTTCACCAAAAGTATTCAAGAAGAACAAAGATAAGTTATATAATAAGACAAAAGAATGGATGAAAAGCGACAAAACGTACACAGTAAGATTTGGTATTGTAACACAGTTGCGATATTTTCTTGATGAAAAATTTGACTGTGAAATCCTTGAAATAATGGCAGATATCCATAGTGAAGAATACTACATTAATATGGCAATTGCATGGTATTATAGCTTTGCATTAATCAAACAATACAAAGCAACCATACCTTTATTTGAGGCGAGAAAACTAGATACTTGGATACATAACAAATCGCTACAAAAAGCAATCGAAAGTTATAGAATAGACAAAGAGACCAAAGACTATTTGCGTAGTTTAAAAATAAAGAAATAGAATAATAGGGGAATAATGAAGACAAAGAAAAAGAAAAAAAAGAAAGGTTGTTTGACCTTTTTAACCATAATAATATTTGTCCTGCTTTTGTGGTGGGTAAATACATTTACTTTGAAAACCACAGAAGTAAATATTCAAAGCCAAAAAATACATGATGCTATTACTTTTGTTCAAATAACAGATTTGCATGGATCTTTATTTGGAAAAGAAAACGAGGATTTGATAAAGGAAATCGATAAGGCTGAACCGGATTTTATTGTGGCAACAGGAGATATGTATACGGCTGGTGATGAAGAGGGTAAAACAGTAGCAATAAATCTTTTGACAGCGTTGTCCAAAAAATATGATGTTTATTCAGTCAATGGGGAACACGATAACGACAGTGAATATCTTGAGCAACTGGAGAGTGTAGGCGTTGATGTTTTGGACTATGAAAAACAGGACATAACCATTGGAGACACAACGGTATGTCTATATGGAATTAGCAATGTATATTACACAGCTACTTTTGATTTAGATAATGCCATTGACTTGGATAAAAGCAAATACAATATCCTTTTGGCACATATAGAAAACTTCAAAGTATTTGCTCACGATGGCATAGATTTATCGCTGTCAGGAGATTCTCATGGAGGGCAGGTAAGACTGCCATTTATAGGGGGATTGATTAATAGGAATATTTGGGTACCAGAATTGTTAGACGGAGAGGCAAAATACGTAAAAGGTTTATATAAAATGGGTAACTCATCCCTGTTTGTATCTAGTGGCCTTGGAAATTACCCAGTGCCAATAAGATTTATGAATAGACCAGAAATTGCTGTAATACACCTAAACGATTAGATAAGAGGTGAAGAATGTACAAAATATTAATAGTTGAAGACGACTTGGTTATTGCCAAGGCAATAAAAAACCACATAGAAGCGTGGGGCTGCCTAGTGAAATGTGTAGAAGATTTCAAAGAGGTAATGTCCATATTTGCTGAGTATAAGCCCGAACTAGTTCTAATGGATATTTCTTTGCCATTTTTTAACGGTTACCATTGGTGTACACAAATCAGGTCAGTATCCAAAGTTCCAATTATAGTGATTTCTTCAACAGCTGATAATATGAACATTGTTATGGCAATGAATATGGGTGCAGATGATTTTATTGCAAAACCATTTGACATTTCTGTGCTGACTGCAAAGGTACAAGCAATGCTGAGAAGAACTTATGATTTTGGTATTCAAAGTAGTATCATAGAGCATAGAGGGGCAATATTGAATCTGGGAGATGCAAGTCTTTCATATAACAACGAAAAAATAGACCTTACAAAAAACGATTTTAAAATCTTGCAGCTACTTTTGGAAAACAAAGGCAGAGTGGTCAGCCGAGATGATATGATGATAAAACTTTGGGAGACAGATAGTTTTGTAGACGAAAACACATTGACAGTAAATGTGGCAAGACTACGAAAAAAATTAGAAATCGCTGGTTTGGAGGATTTTATAAAGACAAAAAAAGGAATGGGATATTTGGTGGAGTAGATGATGGTTAAATACTTCAAAAGTAAATATAAGACAATTGTTGCTTTTGTATTTTTTCTGGGCATATTTGTTTTGGTTGCACAGCTTTACAGTATGCCAAAAGGGGCATGTATATATGCGTTGGTTCTCTGCACATTTTTTGGTCTGGTCTTTGTTTCATATGATTTTTTTAGATATAATCAAAGAGCAAAAAAGATCAAAGAACTAGAAAATAAGATTGAATTTGGAATTGAAGAATTGCCATTGACGGTTGACGTAATTGAAGAGGGCTACCAAAATCTAGTAAAAAAGCTATATTATAAAAAAACTGAAATTACATCTAAAAACGATAATGACATGTCAAATATGGTGGATTATTATACTCTTTGGGCACATCAAATAAAAACTCCAATTTCGGCCATGGGGCTACTTTTGCAGAGTGAAGACTTTGAATCAAAAGATGCTATGAAAATGGAATTGTTTAAGATTGAGCAGTATGTGGAAATGGTATTGCAATACCTTAGACTTGACAGCGACTCAACTGACTTTATTATAAAAGAGCAAAATCTTGATGATATTGTCAAGCAGGCAGTAAAAAAATATTCTACGGTGTTTATAAAAAAGAAAATATCCTTAGAATATGAGCCAATTGCATGTACTGTAATTTCAGATGAAAAATGGTTGGTTTTCGTGTTGGAACAAGTCATATCAAACGCTCTCAAATATACGACCAAAGGGAAAATTGCCATTTATATGGACAAGGAAATGGAAAAAACTTTGGTTATTGAGGATACAGGTATAGGAATACAAAAGGAAGATTTGCCAAGAGTTTGCGATAAAGGTTATACAGGGTATAATGGAAGAACGGATAAAAAATCAACGGGTATCGGACTTTACTTATGCAAAAAAATATTAAATAAACTAGGGCATACTATTTCTATTGAAGCAGAAGTAGGCAAAGGAACAAAAGTTAAAATTAATCTATCTTACAAAATTGTAAGGTTTGAATAGAGAATGTAAGGCAAAGTTAAGGTTTTGCCTTATTTTTTTTGTTATAATGGGTTTACAAGATTCGAAAGGGGATTTATATATGACAATTTTAGAAGTAAACAATTTGAAAAAAATTTACACTACAAGGTTTGGTGGCAATCAAGTACAAGCACTTAGCAATGTTTCTTTCTCGGTTGAGGACGGAGAATATGTAGCCATCATGGGGGAATCGGGTAGCGGCAAAACTACACTTCTTAACATTTTGGCTTCACTTGACAAGCCAACCAGTGGAGATGTATTTTTAAACGGGAAAAACATTACTCAGATAAATGAAAAGGAAATATCTGCATTTAGACGTGATAATTTGGGTTTTGTGTTCCAAGATTTTAATTTATTAGATACATTTTCTTTGCAGGATAACATCTTTTTACCACTGGTGTTGGCAGGCAAAAAGTTTGACCAGATGGATAAATTGCTAAAACCAATTGCAGACAAATTGGCAATAGGCGATATCCTAAAAAAGTACCCATATGAAGTGTCAGGTGGACAGAAACAGAGAGCAGCGGTAGCTCGTGCGTTGATTACAAAACCACAATTAATTTTGGCAGATGAACCCACAGGGGCATTGGATTCAAATGCTACAGATGGATTGTTGAGGTTGTTCAACGAAATCAACAATGAGGGACAGACAATTCTTATGGTAACCCACAGTACAAAAGCGGCTAGCCATGCAAAGAGGGTATTGTTTATAAAAGACGGTGAGGTTTTTCACCAACTTTACAAATCTAATATGACAAATGAAGAAATGTTTGCCAAGATTTCCGACACTCTTACAGTGATTGCGACGGGTGGTGCTATAAATGGCTAATTCGTTTTCATTCAAACTGGCAATTAACAATATAAAACAAAATAGAAAGTTCTATTTGCCATATGCATTTGCATCAATTGGAACAATTATGATGTTTTATATTATGTGTTTTCTTGCTTTTAACAGAGGAATGGTAAATATGCCTGGAGCAAGTTCAATATCAGCAACCATGCTACTTGGGACTATAGTCATAGGACTTTTTGCAGTTGTATTTCTATTTTACACAAACAGTTTTTTGATGAAGAGAAGGAAGAAGGAAATAGGTTTATACAACATTCTAGGTATGGAGAAAAGACATATAGGCAAAATTTTACTTGTAGAGAACCTAGTGATTTCACTTGGCTCAATCGTAATAGGGATCGGAAGTGGAATTCTCTTTAGCAGGTTGGTATACCTACTGATAAGCAAGGTCATGGGAGGAGAGGTTGCAATCAAATACGAAGTCTCAATTATTGGAATAATTGCTAGTGCAGTGGTGTTTGGGGGAATTTTCATTGCCATTCTAATATCAAATCAGATGAGTATCAGACTTGCCAATCCTATTGAACTATTGCGAGGAGGAAATGTAGGGGAAAAAGAGCCAAAGACTAAAGGCATTCTAGCAATTTTGGGAGTATTGGCACTTGGTACGGGATACTATATTTCAATTACTACGGTATCACCCCTAAAAGCAATTATGTTGTTCTTTGTAGCGGTTGTATTGGTAATTATTGGAACTTACTGTCTCTTTACGGCAGGCAGTATTGCAATCCTAAAGATACTTAGAAAAAACAAAAATTACTATTACAAGCCAAGTCACTTTACGGCTGTTTCTGGAATGATATACAGAATGAAACAAAATGCAGTTGGGCTGGCAAACATATGTATTCTATCAACAATGGTACTTGTAATGATTTCTACTACGGTGTGTTTGTATATTGGAACGGCAAGTATGCTGGATACAAGGTATGCAGGGGATATTACGGTTACTGCTATGAGCCAGACGGATAAAGAATTTGACAGAGAGGGCATTAACAAAACTGTAATAGATGCCTGCAACAAAGAAGGCTTGACTATCACTAGCAAGCAAGACTATAAATACTTTGTATTTTCCACAGACAAAACGGATGCTGGATATGAATATTCAAGCGCCAATGGGACTACTGAAACTAATATGTTTGTCGTAATTAGTGGGGAAGAATATCAACATATAACGGGCAAAAAAGTCAATCTTGCCGATGATGAAATCTTGGCATTTAGCAAAAGTGATCCTTTGGAGGATTCTATTGAAATAGGGGAAATGCACTTTAAACTAAAAGACAACATCGATCGTTTTGTTATTACATCAGATATGGAAGCATATATGGTCAACACTCACTATATTGTAGTGGCAAATCAAGGGGTATTTGACAAGTTATATGAAAATCAAGCTGACCTTGAATATGCATCGGAACCTAGATACCAAATGGCAATCAACCTTTTGGGCACTGATGCACAAAAAATAGCAATGAGTGAAACCATAGAAACTAAACTTGCTGAAGGTGCGCTAAAAGGGGAAGTAGTATTCACAGAAAGTAAGCAAGAAGAAGCTATATTTTATGAGGGATTTACGGGAGGATTTCTTTTCCTTGGAATATTCCTTGGACTTGTGTTTACATGTGCAGCAGCTCTGATCATCTATTATAAGCAAATTTCTGAAGGTTACTATGACAAGGACAAATTTGAAATTATGCAAAAGGTAGGAATGAGCAAGAAAGAAGTGAGAAAATCCATTAAGTCACAAGTGCTTATGGTGTTCTTTATTCCACTTGCAATGGCTGGAATCCATGTAATAGCAGCATTTCCACTGATAACTAGATTGATGCTGATATTCAGTCTGACCGATGTAACACTATTTGCAATCTGTACGGTAATAACATTCTTGGTGTTTGCCGCAATCTACGCAATGGTTTATGGAATAACTGCAAGAGAATATTATAAAATAGTTGGATAAATCACAAGAATTATGACTAAGCACAGACCATAGTGGCACATATCTCAAGGTTATGCCTAAAAACAATAAAAGCCTTGTCCAAACACTATTTCATAGAAACAGTATGTGGGCAAGGCTAAAAATTCATATTAATAGGATAAATTTTTGTACTATCTGTTTTTTAAGACAGGTAGTATTTTTTTAAATAAAGTAGTCTTAAATAATGCAATTATTAATCTTCCTTTTTCTCAAACAAATGCTCCATATATGCGTGCCGTACTTTGCTATAAAGAAGACGAGAAATGGGAATAACATCACCATTATTGGAGATAAAACCACTTGCAGTTAGTTCGTTCATATACCATAAATTAACTATAAATGAGCGATGCACTTTTAGAAATTCATTATGTGATAAAAGTGTATTTTCGTATTCGGATAAAGAACCATGGACGTTTTTTATTGAGCCGTCGGTCATATGAAAATATAACTGTTTATTCATTACTTCTACATATGATAGTTTTGAGAAGAAAATACGCAACAAGCCATTTTGTGTTTTAAGGGACAATCCGTTCATAGGTTCTTGTGTTTCTTCCAATATTGAGTCGAGTACAGAAAAAAGCTTGCTTTTTGAAACTGGTTTTATTATATAATCGCGTGCTTTAACTGAGTAACTGTCTAGTGCAAATTCTGGTGAAGAAGTAAGGAAAACAATGGGAACTTCATTATTGGAAGTTCTTATTTCTTTGGCAGCTTCTATGCCGGTAAATCCGGGCATCAAAATATCTAGCAGAAGCAAGTCATATAGATTTTGGTTCATATCAGCCAGCATTTCTGTAGCGTTGTTATATGTTTTATATGTAAGATAAATGTGTCGTTCCTGTTTATACAAATTTAGAAGTGATGAAATTCGTGTTAATTCTAAAACGTCGTCATCACAGATAGCAATATGCAAAAAATCACCTCCAATTATTATTAATATTGTATCATTTTATAGTAAATCTTACTAGTGCTTTTATATTTTGTGTCGAAGTTTTACATTTAAAGTCGAAAACTAATGCATTTGGGGAAAATCTGAAATTTTTCACAATTTATTTGCTAGAATGTTTGACAAAGGAAGGGTGAATATATAGTAATGGAAAATGAAACATCAAATTATTATTTTGGAAGTGTAAAGTTTTTTAGGCATCTAATAATAGGCAGTATTGTTTTGATTTTGGTTTTGTTGATAGTTGCCGTAGGCGTTCTTTCTGTAAAATGTATTGATTATGCGAAGATTGTGCAGAATCAAGCGGTATTAGTGGAAACTGGATCTGACAAGGGTGTATCTCTTTTGAGTAGTAACAGTTTTGTGTGGCAAAGAGATAAAAAAGTATTTTTGACTTTTGATGATGGACCAAATAAACTTACGGAAACAGTTTTGGACGTATTGGCAGCTAACCACATTAAAGCAACTTTCTTTGTAGTGGGCAACCAGATAACATCGGAAACGGAACCAATCCTTAAACGTATGGTTAAGGAAGGGCACACGATTGGGGTACATACTACAACTCATAACTATGAGAAAATATATAAATCTGTAGATAGTTATTTAGATGATTTTTATGAGACATATGACAAAATTTATGAAGCGACGGGTGTCTGTGCAGAAATTTTTCGCTTTCCTGGAGGAAGTCAAAATGCTTATAATGAAGCCACTTGCAAAGAGATAATAAAGAAAATGGAACAAAGAGGGTTTAAGTATTTTGATTGGAATGCTTCTGCTGAGGATGCAGATAATAATGCAAATAGAAAATCAGTTATAAAGAACGCCCTGAAAGGTACTGAATTAAAGTCTGACACAATACTTTTGATGCATGATAATAAGGCGTGTACTGTCGAAAGTCTTGATGAAATAATAAATGAATATAAGGAAAAAGGTTATAACTTTGATAGTTTAGATAAAAGGGTAAAACAAGTATCATTTGTTAATAGATAATGATGGAAAGGAGTTTAGGTCATGAAAATGGGAAAAACAGTAAAGAAACAGGATAATTTCAAAACGGCGCTATCGGAAATTATCAATGGTAAAGAGTCATTGGACGAAAAGCCGATGGAAAAAATCATCCCAATTAAGATTAGTGAGGAACCAGCCAAAGTGAAAAGTCTTACGGTCATTGCTGAAGACGTAAATTTGGTTGGAGACATAAAAACTGATGGGGACATTAACATTTTAGGTTCTGTAAAAGGTAAGATTACCTCCAAGGGGCATGTCTTTATTGAAGGAAGTGTTGATGGAAATATTAAGGCAAACTCAATTTCAGTCGATGGCGGTGTAGTAGTTGCGGAAAATATTCAATGTTCAGGAAAGTGTAATATTGGTATTTGTTCCAAAATTAAGTCAGACATTGTGGCAAATGAAATTGAAGTTAGCGGAGAAATTATAGGAAACTTGGACATAAAGGATTTAGGTGCCTTGTATAAAACAGCTAAACTCGATGGCAATGTTACATATGGGACGCTTGCTATTGAAAGAGGTGCATCATTGGTCGGAAATTTATTAGTTAGAAGTGTAGCTGATAATAGAAAAAGTGACAATTTAGATAGCCATATAAAATTACAAAAAAGTGTGTGATAATATATAATGTTCGAAAGACATAAAAAAGGAGTAAAAACAATGTTTTTACTCCTTTTTTATGTTAAAATATATAATGGATGGATTTTACAAGAAAAGTAAAGAGGAAAAAATGAAATATAAAGAAATGTATACGGTCACATCTCACGATGTAGATCTTAATAACAATCTTAGACCTACGATGGCACTAAGGTATATGCAGGAAACCGCTCATCATCAGATGAGAGATAGGAAACCATCGTATTATGATTTGTTTTTAGATGGTAAATCATTTGTTGTCACAAGGATGACAGTGGAAATCTTTGAACAGGTGCATCAATATGAAGAAATCGAAGTAAACACCTGGCGTTGCCAAGAAAAAGGCGCAACTTTTGTTCGTTGTTTTAGTATAGCAAAAGAAGGCCACATTGCAATGAAAGCTTATAGTTCGTGGGCTGTGGTAAATAAGAATACAGGCCGACTTTGCAGAGCAAATGAAGTGGATATTTCTAATTATGAAACTGATGAGCCTTATAAGATGAACTTATCGGAAAGATTTAGGTTGCCTACTAAATTGGAATATGAAAAGGTTGGCGAAAGAATGGTATTTTATAGTGATGTTGATATGAATATGCATATGAATAACACTAATTATCCCAATATGCTGTGTGACCATATTCCTGACATTATGCACAAAGAGGTAACGTCTCTTAACCTTCGCTTCATGGCGGAAGGGTCTCTCGGAAAAACTTTAGAAATCTATAGATCAAAGGCACAAGAACCCTTGGCTGAAGACAAAAATGCCCAATTAACGTATTATTTTTATACAAAAGTCGGAGAAAAAACTAATGTTGAGGCGGAAATTGGTGTCAGAAAAATATAACACAAAATTCAAATGTTTTATTTAGTGCCATAATAGTGTAGTCGTTAGGGAGTAATTTACTCTAATGACTGCACTTATTTTTTAGGTCTACAAAAAATTTGAAAAAATACTGGAGACATTGCTTTCTTGGCAGAGATATAGAAGCTTTGTGTTGCTTCTTTGTTTAAAATAGGAATCATAATGTGATTTGTGTTTTTCCTTTCGTGTTTAAGTGCTAAATCCGTTGTGAATGATAACAATGAAGAATTAGTAGCTAAATAATCAAAATAATTTCTACTTTGTTTTACCATGAACTTCACTTCTTTTATTTTTCTTCGGCAAAGGTCGTTCCAAGAATTCGCGCCAGCCATTAGTAGGATGGTTCCCCCTGAAATGTCCTCGAAATGCAAACTTTTACAATGGGATAATGGATGCTTTGGTGGCAAAGATAAATAGAGATGTTCGTTGCAAAGATGTTCACACACTATATTTTCATCATCAATATATGTTTTCGTAATAATTAGTTGGTATTTTTCGTTTTCTAAACCTTTTATTAATGTGTCATATGGTCTTGTTTCTGTAGAAATAGTTTTGTTTGGAAAATAATCGGATAATAGCGTAAAAAGCTCCCACGTTGGTGGTATGGAGCAAGAACCTACTGATATGGTTTGCAGACTTTGAGCGTATGCTTGCACTATATTAGCAAAATCCGTAGTTTCCGCAATGATTTTTGATGCACATTTTACAGCAAAATGTCCTGTTGGATTTAGATGGATTTTGTTTTTTTGACGTATAAAAATAGGAACATTTAATTCACGCTCTAATTTCTGCATAGAACGGGTTAGTGCGGGCTGAGATAAGTGTAATTGCTCTGCGGTTTTTGATAAAGTTCCTTGTTCTGAAAATGTCACTAGTTCAATAAGTTGATATAATTCGATCATATGTAGTTTTCCTCCTAAAATTTAGTATGCGTTTACATTATAGTGTATTTTCGGCATTTTAGATGCAAGTACTTTTTCAAATGTAACATTTTGGTAATGAAGAAGCATAAAAAAGACTTTAGGCGATTACGGGGCATTGTTGTAAACGTTCAAATAAGAGGATTGAGTTGAAAATGTCTTTAATAAAGTTAACAATCAGGGGAGTACAACAGAGAGTAAGAACATCGACGTTTATGATAGATATCAACTATTTTATATGCGTCACTATAACTATAAGACATAGTGGAACTATTATTTCACATAATCAGAAAAGAAATCACACCATAATATTGACTTTTTAGATCAATTGTGATGGTGTGATTTTATTTATTTGATTATAGATTTTAGGATAGATACTACTTCTTCATCGGTTAAATCTCTAGTTTCAATATCAAAATACAAATCTTTGTACTGGAACTCACAGATGTGCATGGAAAACCCACTTGCAATGTAAACTTCCATATTGTTTATGATAGAAGGTTTGTCGTTGTCATCTACATCACCTCAATATAATAGTCCCTCATAAGGCATAAATAGTTTCATGAAAAGAAAAAATAAATAAAATAATCGTGACTTTAGTGAATTATATCATATTGCGTTTGTAAAACATATTTTTTTGTAATATAATACAGTATAATCAATAGATGAGATTGGAGAGAGATTAATGGATTTTAATAAGAAAAACATAAGAATAATCGCAATGATACTGTTCGGAGGAATATTATTTAATTGGATATTGCAACATTTAGATCTTGTAGGCGGAATGATGGGGACATTAGTTGGATTGATTTTCCCATTTGTTTTGGGAGCCGTAATTGCTTTTATAATAAACGTTCCTATGAGCCAAATCGAAGGCAGGATATTTAGAAAAAAGGATAAATTCAAAGCAATAAGAAGGCCTATATCGTATTTTATTACATTGATTTTGGTAACAGGGGTATTATCAATTGCATTGTATATCATAATACCGGAACTAGCCAACACCATGCAATTACTAGCAAAACAAATACCACCGGCACTAGATGCTGCGCAGACTTTTATTGAGTCAAAACTAGAATATATTTCGGTTTTGCAAGGATATGCAGATAAAATATCCTTTGACTGGGAAGGACTTGCAAGAAAGGCCGTAGTGATGCTACAAAATGGCGCATCTAGTATGATAGATTCAGGGGTAGGTGCGGTAAGTGGAATAGTAAATGGAATACTTTCATTCTTAATAGGATTTGTTTTTTCAGTATATCTATTATTGCAAAAAGAAAAGCTTTCGGGACAATGCAAACAAATCATTTACGCATTGATGTCAGAAAAAGTTGCGGACAAGACTATATATGTTTTATCAATGGCAAACAGAACATTTTCACGTTTCCTTTCAGGGCAATGCTTAGAAGCAATTATTCTGGGGACATTATTCTTTATCGCTATGACAATATTTAAGATGCCATATGCAGTGTTAATAAGCGTAGTGATTTCGTTAAGTGCATTGATACCAATAGTCGGAGCATTTTTCGGATGTTTCATAGGCGTTGTGCTTATATTAATAATAGATCCATGGAAAGCATTTATGTTCTTAATCCTTTTCCTTGTTTTGCAACAAGTAGAAGGAAACTTGATTTATCCACAAGTAGTTGGAAATTCAGTTGGATTACCATCAATATGGGTATTAGTAGCAGTTACACTTGGAGGCAAATTAATGGGAGTAACAGGTATGTTGGTATTTATCCCACTTTCATCTGTATGCTACGCACTATTTAGAACATTTGTAAAAGAGACTTTAGTAAAAAAACATGTAGATCAAAAGAAATGGTTAGAAAACAAAAGCCAACAAAAAGCTGAATAGTGGCTAACATATTAGCTATGAATGAATTATACGGATTGGTGAAAAGACCGAGTAAAATTGAATATGAAATCAAAGATATCATAACAGAAAACAACAATGGCGTCGATTAGTAAATCGGCGCCATTGTTTGTTATAAGGTA
>JAVXAG010000026.1:0-18034 GCA_036660615.1 Anaerovoracaceae bacterium | reverse complement strand
AACTCCTAGCGCCCAGCAGGGCAAAGCAGCTAGCCGGCAAGCAGAAAATTGTAATATAAAAAATAAAAAGTTTGCTTATCTAGTTTTGACATAAGGGAGTTTTGGGCATATAATAAGTGGTAGCAGTAAACAATATAAAAAGAGGTATAGTATGGATAAAAGAGAAAAATTAATAAAATATATTAACATAATAAAAATGTTTTCATTTGTCTTTGGATACATTATGTTTTTTGTAGCATCAAACAGCTTTGGAGATGTTGCAGGAGTTGTTCTGGGAGTAGTTGCCACAGTAGGATTTTGGTGGATAATACGAAACGAACAAACCAGGCTTATTGGCGAATCAATAGCCTCAGAAATAAAAATGGCGATTTCAGAAGAAGGCAATATTGATAACTTCATAGAAATTAAGAGAATAAAAAAAGGCCTTATAGCCAGAGTCTATTTGGTAAATGCAAGAGAGCGATCGGCAATAGTCCATAAAGCAATTGCATACAAACTAGAAAGAAGCAAATATAAAAAATACTTGTGGGTGATGCAGCTGACAGATATGACAAGCGAAGAAGATTTAGGTGCAACACAAAAACTTCTAAATAGCGAGTTGATCGAGGAGTTGATGAAGAAACACAAGGGAGATAAAAAGTAATGGAACTGGTTATTGGATTCGCAATATTTATAGCAGCGATGATTGTATGTATTGCCTTAGGTCAAACAATGGTCATTGCTCTTTTTGTCGGATTAATAGCCTTTTCAATAATCGGAATGCGAAAAGGGTTTTCGGCAAAAGAGATTGGGACTATGGGATTACATGGGGCAAAAGATGCTTTTGTGGTAGTCGAAGTAATGTTCCTAATTGGTTTTATAACTGGAGTTTGGAGATCGGCGGGGACAATTACATTTTTTGTCTATTACGGAATAAAAGTAATAACACCAAATATGTTTTTGGTGGTAACATTTGTTCTTTGTTGTATTTTATCATATGCCCTTGGTACATCCTTTGGAGTGGCAGGTACAGTTGGTGTTATATTTATGGCACTAGCAAGAAGTGGTGGGGTAAATGAACTGATTACAGCAGGGGCAATAATGTCCGGCATATACTTTGGAGATAGAACGTCGCCAGTTTCATCAAGTGCAATATTAGTAGCGACAATAACCCATACAAAACTTTACGACAATGTAAAAATGATGGTCAAGACAGCGATTTTGCCACTTTCCCTTACGTTAGTTCTATACATAATATTATCAATAAACAATCCAATTACACACATAGAAAAAAGCGTTTTGGACTCATTGCAATCGGAATTTGTGATTTCATGGTGGTGCATTATACCGGCAATTTGTATGTTGGTACTTCCACTATTCAAAGTCAAAATAATTACAGCCATTGTGGCAAGCATTGTCAGTGGAATGGTTGTAAGCGTTGTGGCAGAAAATATGGCACTAGCCACCTTATTAAAGACTTGCATATTTGGATATGAGGCAACAGATGCTACCCTTGGAACAATAATAAACGGTGGTGGAATGATGTCCATGATAGAAGTCGTATGCATTGTGCTTATGTCAAGCTTTTATTCGGGGATATTCTCCGGCACAGATATGCTAAAAGAATTACAAGATAAAATGAAAATATTGATTAACCATATTGGAAGATATGGGACAATGCTAGTTCTATCATTTGCCACATTAGGGATATTTTGCAATCAAACAATTGCATCGATGATGTGCAGCGACGTTTTGACAAAACCATATTTGGAAGAAGGCGGAACAAGAGAAGAACTGGCTATGGACATTGAAAACTCAGTTATTATAATAGCAGCTATTATACCTTGGGCAATATCCTGTTCAGTGCCACTAGAAATTTTGCAAGTTGGTTTGGGAGCAATTCCATTTAGTATTTTGATTTTTATGATTCCACTTTGTTATGGTTTGACTAAGAAGCATTTTTTCCCGACTCACACAAAATGATTTTATGAATAAAATATAATATCATTTAAGAAGGGAAGACTTGTTATGAATTTGGCAATTGTAGGAACAGGTACTATGGGTAGGTTGGTTCGTGAAACGGCTGTACAAAACTCAAAGATTGGGAAAGTATGGTCAATTGAGCCGGCGTTAGGAGAAACATTATGGGGCAGCGATCCAGATGTAATCATTGATTTTAGCCACCCTAATGCACTAAAGATGATCTGCGATTATGCAGCTGCTCACAAAGGTAAAGTTGCAGTAATATTTGCAACAACAGGGTTTTCAGAAGAAGATGAAAATACCATTCGAGAAATCAGCAAGCAGGTGCCTGTTGTAAAAAGCTCAAATTATTCTTTTGGAATCAGTGCATTGAAAAAAATAGTAAAGTTGTCTTCAGATATTTTGGAACCAGTTTCAGATATTGAAATAATAGAAAAACACCATAATTTAAAAATTGATTCTCCCAGTGGAACTGCAAAGACCTTGGCAGATACCATTGACCCAGACCACCTAAAACCTAGGATATATGGAAGAAGCGGAGAAGAAAAGAGAAAAGAAGAAATAGGGATTCACAGCATAAGAGGAGGAACAATCTTCGGTGAACATACAGTAATATTTGCGATGAAAGATGAAGTAATTGAAGTTAAACACACAGCGTTTTCAAAGAATATCTTTGCAAAAGGTGCTATAGAAGCAGCACTATGGGTTGAAGGGAAAAAACCCGGATACTATACCATAGAAGACGTTTTCTATTGACTTAATTCAAAATATATGATAAAACTTTATTCGTTGCGAATTAGTATTTAATATTTAGTATTTAGAAAAGAATGGATAAGAGGTTGTAATGGAAATCGAATTAAAATATGCAGTAACTGATAAATTAGTTTCTGAGAAAATTTTAGAAGATCAGTATTTGACAGCAATAAAAGACAAGAATTCTGATGAGCGAATTAAAATGGACGCAGTTTATTTTGATACAGCGGATGGAGTACTTAGAGATGCATCCATTGCTCTTAGAGTTAGACGTGAAAACAATAAAATCATATCGACAATCAAGTGGAATGGTTCAGCAGAAGATGGTTTGCATATACGGGAAGAAATAAATATTCCTGTAGATGATGAAAAATTTCTTGAGGAACCCAAACTGGATATATTTGATCAATGTCCAATGGGCGAGATTTTAAGAGAGCTTGTAGGTGACAAAAAGATGGTACCTATAATGCAGATTAATTTTGTTAGAAAACAGATGCGTATTGATACTGGAAAATCAATCAGCGTCATATCTCTCGACAAAGGGGAGATAATTACTGATAAAGGAAATGCACCTATTTCAGAGCTGGAAATAGAGCTATATTCAGGTGATAAAGATGACCTTTCAGTAGTTGGAGAAACCTTGGCAGAAAAATATAACTTGGTTCCAGAAAACACTAGTAAGTATAAACGCGGGCTTGACTTGATACGATAACAAAATGACTGTTTTTACGACAGTCATTTTTATTTAATGCCCTTTACTTTTGGTCAAAAAAAATGTATAATAATATGCATTATGTGTTCTTAATGGTTGAAAAACAGTTGAAGAACATAATTTACAAAAGAAGACGTAATTTTAGGAGGATATATATCAATGAAAACAACATTTATTTCTAGAGAGAAAAATGACGTAAAATTTACTATGGAGTTTACAGCTGAAGAATTTGAAGCTGCTGTAGTTAAAGCTTACCAAGCATCAAAGGATCAGTTTACAATAGACGGTTTTAGAAAAGGTAAAGCACCAAGAGGAATAATCGAAAAGCATTATGGAGAAGGCGTGTTTTATGAAGATGCAATTAATGAGATTTTTAAACAAAACTACCCAACAGCATTAAATGAATTGGAATTGGAAGTTATCGACAGCCCAGATGCAGAATTCAGTGAAATTGGCAAAGGCAAAGACTTTACAGTAACAATTACAGTACCATGTTCACCAATAATCGAAGTAAAAGATTATTTAGGAGTTGAAACAGAAAAGGTAGTTGAAGAAGTAACAGAAGAAGATATAGACAAAGAGATCGAGACACTTCAAAAGAGAAATGCTAGAATGATTTTAGCAGATAGACCTGTCGTAGACGGAGACACTGTTTTGTTTGACTATTCCGGTTTTGTTGGAGAAGAACAATTTGAAGGTGGCACTGCAGAAAGGCAAGAACTAAAAATTGGATCAGGAATGTTTATCCCTGGATTTGAAGAACAGCTTGTAGGCGCTACACCTGGAGAAAAGAAAGACGTAACAGTAACTTTCCCAGAAGATTATCAAGCAGAAGAACTTGCAGGAAAAGAAGCAGTATTCCATTGCCTAGTACACGAAGTAAAAGAAGAACAGCTTCCTGAATTAGATGATGAATTCGCAAAAGATGTTAGTGAGTATGACACTTTAGATGAATTAAAAGCATCCACTAAGGAAAGACTAGAAACGCAAGCTGAAGCAAGATCAATTAGCAAAATGAAAGATGCAATTATAGACAAAGTAACAGAAGCACACGATGTTGATGTACCAAGAGTTATGGTTGAAGACGAAATTGATAGAATGGCTCAAGATTTGGATCATCAATTGAGATACCAAGGATTGTCTTTGGAACAATATTTACAATACGTACAAAAAGAACCAAAAGAATTTAGAGAAGATTTACGTGAAGATGCAACTTCAAAAGTAAAGACTAGATTAATCTTGATGTCAATTGTAGAAAAAGAAAAAGTCGAAGTTACAGCAGAAGAACTAGAAGACGAGCTAAACTTAATGGCTATTCAATACCAAACAGATGTTGAACAAATCAAACAAATGGTAGGTGTTGAAAACATCACATTCCTACAAAAAGATATTCAGTTAAAGAAAGTTATCGATTTGTTATTTGACAAAGCAGTAATAAAATAATATACAAATAAACAAGGGGGTATATAAAATGGCTTTAGTACCATATGTCGTAGAACAGAGTAGTCGCGGTGAAAGATCTTATGATATATTTTCAAGATTACTAAAAGACAGAATAATATTTTTAGGAGAAGAAATAGATGAGCATGTTGCAAGTCTTGTAGTGGCTCAACTTCTATTCCTAGAAGCGGAAGATCCAGAGAAGGATATTTCATTATACATTAATAGTCCTGGTGGTTCAGTTACGGCCGGAATGGCTATTTATGACACCATGCAATACATTCATGCAGACGTATCGACGATTTGCATAGGTATGGCTGCTAGCATGGGTGCATTTTTGCTTTCATCAGGGGAAAAAGGAAAAAGATATGCACTTCCAAATGCAGAGATAATGATTCATCAACCACTTGGAGGAGCAAAGGGTCAAGCATCGGATATAAAAATTCATGCTGAATGGATATTGAAGACTAGAGAAAAGTTAAATAAAATATTGGCTTTAAATACAGGTCAGGATATGTCCAAAATCGAAAAAGATACAGACAGAGATAATTTTATGGGAGCAGAAGAAGCTTGCGCATATGGTTTGATTGATAAAGTAATCACCAAAAAGTAGAGGGGAATTTTATGACAAAGTATGATGAGAACAAACAACTTAAATGTTCGTTTTGTGGTAAATCTCAAGGGCAAGTAAAAAGAATTGTGGCAGGACCGGGAGTGTATATTTGTGATGAATGTGTAGAACTTTGTATGGACATCATACAAAATGATATAAAGAATTCAACAGGTGAACCGGAGTATGAAACCACACTTGAGTTACCAAAACCAAAAGAAATATTTGATATTCTTTCTGATTATGTTATAGGTCAAGACGGTGCAAAGAAGGCATTGGCAGTGGCTGTATACAATCACTATAAGAGAATCAATTCAAAACAAAAGAAAAATGATGATGTGGAATTGCAAAAGAGTAACATTGTTATGATAGGACCTACTGGTTCAGGAAAAACACTATTGGCTCAAACTTTGGCAAAGATACTGAATGTACCTTTTGCTATTGCTGATGCTACTGCATTGACAGAGGCTGGCTATGTAGGAGAAGACGTGGAAAATATTCTACTGAAATTAGTACAGGCAGCGGATTTTGATATAGAGAAAGCCCAAAAAGGTATCATCTATGTAGATGAAATCGACAAGATTGCTAGAAAATCTGAAAACCCTTCAATCACAAGAGATGTAAGTGGCGAAGGTGTACAACAAGCATTGCTAAAAATCTTGGAGGGTACAATTGCTAATGTGCCACCACAAGGTGGAAGAAAACATCCACACCAAGAATTCCTTCAATTTGATACTACAAATGTATTATTTATTTGTGGCGGAGCTTTTGATGGAATGGATAAAATCATCCAAAGGAGAATGGGCGAAAAAGTAATTGGATTTAACTCAACTGTAGAAAAAACCAAAGTTGAAGAAATTAATATACTAAAACGCATTCAGCCAGAGGATCTTTTGAAATTTGGATTAATTCCGGAGTTCATCGGTAGACTTCCAGCAATTGTAACTTTGGAGGAGCTTTCAGAAAATGATTTGATTAGAATCATGAAAGAGCCAAAGAATGCATTGCTTAAGCAATACGAGAAGTTATTCAGTTTAGATGATGTTGAACTAGAAATAGAAGACGACGCTGTTGTAGCAATTGCAAAACAAGCAATTGAGAGAAAGACTGGAGCTAGAGGACTTAGAAGTATTTTCGAGAAAGTAATGACGGACATTATGTTTGACATACCTTCCAGAGACGATGTACAAAAATGTATTATAACAGAAGCAACTATAGATAATGAAGTCAGCCCAACATTACTATTGGGCGAACCAAAACAATCAAAAGATAATGAAGCAGATGCTTCATAAATGGAAATAGGCGACTTTTGTCGCCTTGTTTTCTAACTTTGGGGAGGAGGATAAAATGAGCGAAGAAAAAAAAGACGTAATATTAGACGAAGAACAACTTAAAAGAAATGAAGAAGAAATCAATGAAATATTAAATGCTGAAAGTATGCCATGCGTACCGCTTAGAGGGGTTGTAATTTTCCCAAATACGGCGGTTCACTTTGATATAGGAAGAGAAAAATCTATAAGAGCATTGGAAGATGCTATGGCAACTGACAAATATCTGTTTGTAACATCACAACTTGATGAAAACATTTTATTGCCAACCGTAGATGATTATTATAAATTAGGAACCATTGTAAGAGTAAAACAAATGCTAAAAATCCAGGGCGATGCTGTTAGGGTATTGGTTGAAGGAGTTTGCAGGGCAACTATTGATGAAATATTTATGGAAGAACCGTATATAAGAGCATATGTTAAGAGAATTGAAGAACCCACAGATGAACTGAAAAAGGAACCTTTATCGTTAGAGACAAAGGCGGCTATCAGACTAGTCATAGAAGGGTTTATGGAATATGGCACATTGACTGGTTCTATAACAGAGCCACTTATGGAAAGAATTGTTGGAACAAAGAACCTAAACAAATTGGCAGACGAAATTTCCAACGAACTTATCATAGATGTGGAGAAAAAACAACAAATATTAGAGGCTGTTAATCTGGATGAGAGATATTCCATATTGAATCAGATTTTAGCTGAGGAAAATGAAATACTGATTTTGGAGAGAGACCTTTCCGAGAAAGTAAAGACAAGCATTAATCAGAATCAAAGAGAATACTTTTTGAGAGAGAAGATGAGAGCAATACAGGAAGAACTAGGAGTAAATGAAGACGCTGGAGTAGAAGCGGCTGAGTGGCTTGACCAACTTGAAGCATTGAAACTTCCTGAAAAAATAGAAGAAAAAGTAAAAAAAGAAATTAACAAATTTTCTAGAATGATGCCATCTTCAGCAGAAGGCGCTGTAATTAGAAATTATGTTGAAACCATTTTGGCATTGCCTTGGCACGAAGCTTCAAAGCTTAATATTGACTTGAAAAAGGCGGAAAAAATATTAAATGAAGACCATTATGGATTAGAAAAAGTAAAAGAGAGAATTTTGGAATACTTAGCGGTAATTCATCTTTCTAAGAATATAAAAGGACCGATTTTGTGTCTTGTAGGGCCACCGGGAGTTGGAAAAACTTCAGTTGCTAAATCAATCGCCAGAGCCAGTGGGAGAGAATTTGTTAGAATGTCCCTTGGCGGAGTAAGAGACGAAGCAGAAATTAGAGGACATAGAAGAACATATATTGGAGCTATTCCAGGTAGGGTAATTTCTAGCATAAAAGATGCAGGGACTAATAATCCAGTATTTTTATTTGACGAAGTAGACAAAATAGGAGCAGATTTCAAGGGCGATCCAGCATCGGCTTTATTGGAGGTTTTGGATCCTGAACAGAACAAGGACTTTACAGATCACTTTTTGGAAGTACCTTTTGACTTGTCCAAAGTGATGTTTATTACTACTGCTAACAATACGGATACAATTCCAAGACCACTTCTTGACAGAATGGAACTAATTGAGGTTTCAGGATATACTGAAGAAGAAAAAGTTAAGATTGCGCAGAAGTATTTAATACCAAAGAAGACAAAGGAACATGGACTTAAATCCACAAATTTCTCTTTGTCAGAAAGTGCTGTAAGAGATTTAGTTAACTACTATACAAGAGAATCAGGAGTCAGAAACCTTGAACGTGAGATTGCTGGCTTGTGCAGAAAAGTGGCTCGAAAAATTGTTACAGATAAATCAAAGGGCTGTAAGATAACAGCTAACAATTTGGAAAAGTATCTGGGCAAGAAACGATATAGATACGATATTATAGAAGGCAAAAATGAAGTAGGCGTTACTACTGGACTTGCTTGGACAACTGTCGGTGGAGACACTTTGTTTATTGAAACAGCAGTGGTGCCAGGAAGTGGCAAATTAGTATTGACTGGTCAACTTGGTGAGGTAATGCAAGAGTCTGCCAAAGCGGGAATCAGTTATATTAGGTCTATGGCAAGTAAGTTGAATATCGAAGAAGATTTTTATAAAAAATACGATCTTCATGTTCACGTACCAGAAGGGGCTACTCCAAAAGATGGACCTTCAGCAGGTGTAACAATGTGTGTTGCTATAATTTCAACCCTTACAAACACGCCTGTAAAAAAGGACATTGCAATGACAGGAGAAATTACCCTAAGAGGAAAAATACTTCCTGTTGGTGGAATAAAAGAAAAAGTTTTAGCTGCCCATAGAGCGGGTATAAAGAAGATACTGTTACCAAGAGACAATGAAGCAGATATTGATGAAATACCAGTAGCAGTTAGAAAACAATTGGAATTTGTATTACTCGATACAGTAGATGATGCTCTTGCTCATGCGCTAGTGAAATAGATAGGTAAAAAAATGATCATAAAAAAAGCAGATTTAGCGGCTGTTGCAGTTAGACCACAGCAATATCCGGAGGATTCAATGAAAGAGATAGCCTTTGCCGGCAGATCAAATGTTGGCAAATCGTCGCTATTGAATTTATTGACCAACAGAAAAAACTTGGCTAGAGTCAGTGGAAATCCAGGGAAAACAAGAACTATCAATTTTTATCAAATAAATGATGAATTTAGAATAGTCGATTTGCCTGGTTATGGATATGCAAGGGTATCAAAATCAGTTACAGAAAACTGGGGAGATATGATTGAGCAATATTTTGACGGTAGGCAAGGATTAAAAAAGGTTGTTCAACTGGTAGATGTAAGGCATGCACCGTCTGCTCAAGATATTCAAATGTACAATTACCTTAGACATTACGGACTAGATGGAGTTGTTGTTGCAACCAAAGCAGATAAAGTTTCTCGAAATGAGTTACAAAAATGTATTGGGGTAATAAGAAAAACATTGCAGCTTTCAAGTGAAGATAAGGTGATACCAATTTCGGTGTTAAAGAGAACAGGATATGATGTCCTGCTAGATGAGATTGAAAACATATTGGAGGATTAAATGCAATTTTTAGGGTTTAGAATCATAATGAAAAGAATCAAAGCCATAAGATTTTTGATGAAGGATCCAGAGGTTCCAAAAAGAAAAAAAGCGTTGATAATCTTTGGACTTATATATTTGGTGTTCCCTATAGATATAATCCCTATCTTTGTACTGCCATTTGGAATTACAGATGATATAATTTTATGGGTATTTATACTATGGTATCTAAAAGATGAATTGGACACTTATTGGTTTGGAGAAAAAGAAGAGGACATTACTAAAAATTTTCGTGACAAGACCATAGTAGAGGGTGTACAATTTGAAGTGTCTGAAGATGACAAGGTAAAAGAAAGAGAAAAAACTAAGGCAAAAGAAGAAGCTAAAAAAGATGAGGAGTAAATCATGGATAATAATATTATAGGTAAAATCTTATACACAGAGGAAGAGATTTTGCAGAGGGCAAAAGAGATTGCAAAACAAATTTCAGAGGATTATGCCGATGAGGAATTGATTTTGATTGGAACACTAAAAGGTGCAATTTTATGGATGTCAGATATAATGAAAAATTTATCCATCGATACCAAAATAGATTTTATGGTGGCTAGTAGCTACGGTTCAGGAATGACAAGTAGTGGAGTTGTCAAAGTCAAAAAGGATATTGAAACAGATATTTATGGCAAAAGTGTATTGATTATCGAAGATATAGTTGATACTGGGACAACGTTAAAATACATAAAGGAGCACTTGGCAGACAGAAAGCCAAAGAGTGTAAAAATATGCACCTTACTTGATAAGCCCACAGGTAGAAAAGTAGATATTGAAGCAGACTACATAGGATTTAAAGTAGACGACTTATTTATTGTCGGTTATGGCCTTGACTATGACCAAAAATATAGAAATCTTCCATATATCAGTTATTTGGAAGGCTAAAAAAGTTAGTAATTTATAATTTACATAAAAAAGGAGATATATTAAAATGGGTTACAAAGTAAACATAGGATTGTCAAACAAGCACTTACATCTTAGCCAAGAGGATTTAGATGTACTATTTGGTAAAGGTCACCAACTTACACCAACAAAGGCGCTTGTACAACCAGGGCAATTCGCTTCTGAAGAAAAAGTTGACATTGTTGGAACAAAAGGAACATTAAAGGGTATTAGAGTTCTTGGACCAGTTCGTCCAGAAACACAGATAGAACTTGCAATGACAGACGCTAGGACAATTGGATTAAAAGCACCAGTAAGAATGTCAGGAGATTTGGCAGGAACACCAGGATGCACATTAGTTGGACCTTGTGGCGAAGTAGTATTAGATCATGGAGTAATTGTTGCTAAGAGACATTTACATCTAAATGACGCACAAGCTGCTGAAGCTGGAGTAAAAGATGGTGATGTAGTTAGCATTAAAATCCAAGGCGAAAGAGGATTGACATTTGAGAATGTCGTTGTTAGAGCTGGAGCAAAACATGAAAAAGAAGTACATCTTGATACAGATGAAGGAAATGCAGCAGGCTGCGGTCCTGATTCGATTTGCGAGGTTATAAAATAGCAAAAAATTTGAGAGATAGGCTATTTAGTCTATCTCTTTATTAAAATTAGTATAGGAGTGTAATAGATGCGTAAGCTTAATTATTTCTCATCAATAGCATTAGTTATAGTTATGCCATTAGCAATTTTAATTATAGTATCAACATTAACGTTAAGGCTACCTGCTGTATATCAGTTTCATTTTAATGACAGTCAAGTCCTAAATGAAATACCATACAATATTTCGGGGGATCAGATGTCATCAGAGATAGCTGGATATTTTTCATCATTTAGCAGTGATAATTTCCAAGTCTATGAAGATAATGGGATCTATCAAGATCCAGTATTTGATCTTCTTGATGTTGAGGCAATGGGAAAAGCACGTATTGTTGGTAATATTGGAATGGGCATTGGTTTTGCATGCTTATTATTAGTTGTGGGTATATACATTATCCTTATAAAGAACGGATACAAATTGGCATTAAGAAGTAGATATAAAATAGTATTGCCAATTTCTTTAGCACTGCTCATTTTACAAGTTATACTTGTATCAAAAGGAAGCATACGAACATGGTTGTACAGTAATCTTATTGGAGTAAAATTGGCCAAAGACTCAATACTAAACATTGTTTTGGGAGGAGCTTTTTTTCACACATATATTTTATTCAGCATATTAATTGGTGTGGTGGTCATAGGACTTATAAGTTATATCACTTTTAGATTGACAAAACCACCTAGGATTTTTTATTAAAAACAAATTAGAATAGAAGTGGGGTAGAAAATGAGCTATAAAACAGATTTCCATATACATTCATATTTTTCTGATGGCACAATGAAGCCAACGGATCTTGTAAGAATGTATCAAGAAGATGAGTACGACATGATCTCAATTACGGATCATGATAATATAGATGGTGTAAATGAAGCAATGATTGCAGGAGAAGCAATCAGAATAAAAGTTGTTCCGGGAATTGAGTTTTCGACAGTTGATGAAAACAATACGGAAATTCATCTTTTGGGATACTATTTTGATGTAGAAGATGAAAACTTGCTTGAAAAAATAGCATTGCTTAGAAAAGTAAGAACCAAGAGAAATGAAGAGCTTTTAAAAGTTCTTAATGATATGGGTTATGAACTAACTTTAGATGATCTAAAGTTAAGACCTAAACAAAAGTATATTGGCAAACCGAATTTTGCCCTTGCTTTGGCTAAAAAGGGTTATATCAAAGAACCAAAAGATGCTTTTGCAGAGGGAAAATTCTTGGAATCGCCGGAAATAAAAGCAATAAAGCGAGAAAAAATTTCAATTTATGAGGCTATAGATTTGTTGAAAGCTGCTGGCGGAATGGCGGTTGTTGCCCATCCAATGAAAATAAAGAACTTGGGAGAAAAAGGCTCAGATGAATTCTTTTCCAATCTTGATATATTGATTAGAAAATTAAAGGTAGCAGGGTTAAAAGGGCTTGAGTGTTATCATCCATCGGCGACTTCAGAAGATAGCCTAAAATTAGTAGAAATAGCAGAAAAATATCATTTGCATATCACAGAAGGTTCGGACTTTCATGGACATGAATTTGAATAAACATAAAATGTAAATTTAAGGGTGGAAATTTCCACTCTTTTTCTTTGACTTTCTTTGTCAAAATAATGTTATCAGAAAAAGTTCGTCAATTCGTTTGCCATTATGTGGCTAAGGTATTATAATTATAAGTAAATATACATAAGGAGATGAAGAGAATATGGTGGATTTTTCTAGGAACCCAATTGCAGCAGCCATTAGAACCGAAAAGGATTTTAGCACTGCACTAAAATCAAACGTCGAAGTGATTTTTCTCTTACATTCAAATATTATGACCCTTAATCAGTGTGTAAAAGAAATCCATGGTGTAGGAAAAAAAGCATTTGTTCATGTGGATTTTGCTGAAGGATTGGGAAAAGATAGATTTGGACTAGAATTTTTGGCGAAACAAGGTGTTGACGGAGTGCTTACAACAAGAACCAACATTGTTAGGGCAGCTAAGGATTTGAATATGATTGCGGTACAGCGCTTTTTTATTGTTGATTCACATTCGGTAGATACTGCGGTGGACTCAATAAAAATTTCAAAACCTGATATGATAGAAATGATGCCAGGAATAGTTCTAAAAAAGATTGCGGAGTTTGCGCAAAAAGTTGAAATGCCAATTATTGCAGGTGGTTTGGTAGAAGAACAAGAAGAAGTAAACTTGGCCCTAAAAGCAGGAGCTACGGCAGTTTCCACAGGAAATAGCCAACTTTGGAATATGAATATTTAAGATTAACAAAATAAAAAAGCGTGACAGTCTTTTCACACGCTTATTGATATGGAGGAAATTATGAAGATTAAATTTTGCGGAGCAGCATCAGGAGTAACAGGATCATGTCATTTACTCACTACAGAAACACACAAAGTATTATTGGATTGTGGACAGTTTCAAGGTGGAAAAGCACAAGAGGCACTTAACTTTGAACCATTTCCTTTCGAACCTTCTGAAATAGATTGCGTTATTTTAAGCCATGCACATATAGACCATTGCGGAAGAATTCCTTTGCTGGTAAAGAGAGGTTTTACAGGTAAAATATATTGTACAGATGCAACCGCTGACTTGCTTGAGGTTATGCTAAAGGACAGTGGATTTATTCATGAAAAAGATGCAGAGTGGCAGAGCAAAAGGGCGCAAAGAGCTGGCAAACCACCAGTTCAACCCCTATACACCTTTAACGATGCAGTAGAATCTTTGAAATATGTTGTTCCTATTCTTTATGATCAACAAATCGATATTAATGAACAGTTGAAGATTGTATTTAATGATGCAGGTCATATTCTGGGATCAGCTATTACTGAGCTTTGGGTTACTGAAGATGACAAGACATCAAAGATAGTATTTTCAGGGGATCTTGGAGTAATGGAAAGACCAATTCTAAGAAACCCAACTATTATAAAAAAGGCAGACTACATTATTATGGAAACTACCTACGGAAATCGTCTCCATCCACAAAACTCAACAAGCATAGATGAACTGCTTGATATTGTTATAAATACGACAAGGCGTGGAGGAACTGTTGTAATACCTTCGTTTGCTGTGGGCAGAACTCAAGAATTAATATTTGAATTCAATAGATTCTATGAAGAAAATACAAAATACAAGGCTGAACTAGAAAAACTAAATGTATATGTTGACAGTCCTATGGCAACTACAGCTACAGAAGTTTTTCGTAAGAATGCCCAAGTATTTGACGATGAAACAAAGGATTATATATTGAGAGGCGACAATCCGCTGGACTTTAAAAACCTTAAATTTACTAGAAGCACTCAGGATTCCCAAGCTTTGAATTTTGATAGAAGTCCAAAGATAATAATTTCTGCTAGTGGAATGTGTGAAGCTGGAAGAATTAGGCATCATCTAAAGCATAATCTTTGGGATGCAAAATCCAGTATAATCTTTGTTGGATATCAAGCGGAAGGAACTCTAGGCAGACTTTTGGTTGAAGGCACAAAAGACGTTACATTATTTGGCGAAGAAATTCACGTAAATGCAGAGATTCACAATCTTGAAGGTTTCTCAGGCCACGCAGATCAAAATGGATTATTTAGTTGGTTAGCAGGTTTTAGAGCTGCACCAAAACAAATTTTCTTGGTACATGGTGAAGAAGAATCAAAGCACGATTTCGCCAAACTTGTAAAAGATAAATTGGGATATGAATGCATAACAGTTGAGGGAATTTCTGAATTTGAACTAGATAATAGCCACGTTCTAAATGCACAAGAAGCGACAAAAGATGGAGTGGATTATGAAGATGTTCACAAAGTTAGAATGAGAATTTCTGACGTTCATTCTAAGCTTGAAAATATATTGTACAATGCAGACCTTATTATGGACAATAATATTTCGGAAGATAAAATGAACCAGATAAACAATATTGTTTTGGAACTTGAAAAAGCGTCTATGAATTTAGGATCATCAGTAACGGAAGAAGACAGAGGTGTATAATGAAAGATGTAATTGTTATTGGAATTGCAGGAGGAACAGGTTCTGGTAAAAGTACATTGATTAAGAAGATTGAATCTCAATTTAATGACCAGGTTACAATTATTAGTCACGATTTTTATTATAAAAGGCTTGTCAATATGACATATGATGAAAGAGCTCAGGTCAATTACGATCATCCAAATGCTTTTGACACAGATCTTATGATAGAACATATAAAAAGGCTAAAAAACTGGGAAACTGTTGAAAGACCAGTATATGACTTTACTATTCACAACAGAACTGAGGAAATCGCAATATTGAATCCATCAAAAGTCATTATTGTGGAGGGAATACTTATTTTTGAGAATAAAGAGTTGTTGGACTTATTGGATATGAAGGTTTTCATCGATACTGATGCAGACGTTCGAATTATTAGAAGGATACTTCGAGATGTAAAGGAGCGTGAAAGAACGCTGGAATCCATAGTCAGCCAATACTTGACTACGGTTAAACCTATGCATGAGCAATTTGTTGAACCTAGCAAAAAATATGCAGATATTATTATACCGGAGGGCGGCTACAATATTGTAGCACTCCAAATGTTAAATCAAAGAATACACGCACTGCTTCACGACGAGGCATAATTAGGAGGATAAATGAAAGAACTAAAATTAGCAATGCTTGGATTTGGAAATGCTGGAAAAGCTTTTGCCAAAATGCTTACTGACAAACAGAAAGAAATTAATGAAAAATATGGAACTATTGTAAAAGTAGTGGCAATTACTACAAATTCCAGAGGATGCATAATAGATGAAAATGGGATTGACCTAGTAAAAGCTTGTAATGACGTAGAAACAACAGGAAAATTTGGACAGGACACATTGGGTTTGACTTCGGTCACTTCTTTTGAAGTTATTGAAAATGTTAACTATGATGTGCTTATTGAGCTTACGCCACTTGAAATTTTTACAGGCCAGCCTGCAATCAATCATATTAAGGGTGCTTTTTCTAGGGGCAAAAATGTAATAACTGCAAACAAAGGGCCTATTGCGTGGGCATTTAATGAGTTAAAAGATATGGCAAAAAAACAGAACTGTTTGTTTTTCTATGAAACTACGGTTATGGACGGAACTCCGATTTTTAACCTAGTTGAGCATACACTGAAGTTTTGTAAGGTTACTGAGGTTTCTGGTATACTAAACAGCACAACTAACTATATATTGGAAGAACTTGCTATGGGCAAGGAATACGATGATGTAATTGCGGCAGGGAAGAAGCTTGGCTTTATCGAAGCAAATCCAGCAATGGATATAGAGGGTTACGATGCAGCTGCAAAGGTAACAGCTTTGTTAAATGTATTAATGGATGCTGGAATCACCCCTAATGATGTAGACAGAACTGGAATTGAAAATATTACTGTTGACGATATTAAGGCGGCGGCAACCAGAGGAAATGTTATCAAGCTTATTTGCAAAGGGACACTGGAATCTGGAAAAGTTGTGGCAACTGTAAAGCCTGTTGAAATCAGCAAAAGCGATTTGTTGGCATCAATAGATGGAACTTCATCGGTAGTTGCGATTACTACGGATTTAATGGGTAAATTATCTATCGTTGAGCATGGCCCAGAGATTGAACAGACAGCATATGGAGTGTTTGGAGATACGATTAGAATATTAGATGAATTAATTAATTAGATGAATTAAAATTTGAAGATTTTAGAGGGTAGTTAAATGACGGAAAAATGGACATCGAAAAATTGGGTATTCTACGTGCTAGTAGTCATATGTGCACTGTTTTGGGGCCTTTCTTTTCTCGGAACAAAAGTTGCACTTCAAGAGCTTGCTCCGCTACAGGTTTTATCGCTGAGATGGACCATTGCGGCGGCCATATTTATTGTACTTGTAGTGTTTAGAATTATTAAAGTTGATTTTAAAAATAAACCAAGAAAAATATTGTTCTGGGCGGGGGTAACTCAACCATGCTTGTACTCGATTTTTGAGACCAATGGAGTCAACTTAACGACGACTTCTGAGTCATCGATTATGATTGCAACCATACCTTTGGCAACGCTACTAATTGGAGCGGTATTGCTAAAGAAAATACCAACTAAACGAGTAGTTCTCACAATTATAATGGCTTTTGTGGGTGTTGCAACTTGCATAGTTTTCGCTCCAAATTTTTCGATTGGAAGCAAAGGTATAGGATATCTAGTATTGTTTGGCGCTATTATTATAGGTGCAGCCTATACTCACATTAGTAATGAAGCATCAAAATCATATTCACCTTTGGAGCTGACATTTTTCATTGCAATGATGGGATGTGTTTTCTTTAACAGTGTGTCTTTTGCAATGGGATACGGGTTTTCTGGATATGTAACTTGTTTTAGTGATACTAAAATATTGATTGCAATTTTATTCTTAGGGATTTGCTGCTCTTGTATATGTTACATAATTTTCAATGTTGCACTGGCAAGACTACCAGCAGCACTCGCTTCTAATATAACGGCAAACTCCACTACTGTCATAGGAGTGATTTCTGGAGTAGTAATTGCAGGAGATGCTTTTGGGTGGTATACAGTTGTTGGACTCGTCTTAACAATTGCCGGAATAATCTTATCAACCACAGGAAAAATAAAAGACAAAGATGAAATTGATGATGAATAAAATACTTATAACTAACAGCCTTCTGTGTGCAAACACGGGAGGCTTTTTA
>JAVXAG010000025.1:0-18561 GCA_036660615.1 Anaerovoracaceae bacterium | reverse complement strand
CACCGGTTGGCACAGCTTTTGCGCGGTCACGCCAAACCAACCGCCAGCCTTGTCACTGCCTTGGCATGGCTTTTGCGAAATCCATCTCTATCGTTGGCCAACCTAAAGCCATCACACCTTAACGCATGCCCATTGCCAACCCAACTATCTCAATAAAAAACACCCCTACGGTCAAGGGTTCAAATTATCCTTGTCCATTGGGGTGTTGATTTAGCAGTTATCTAATTTTAAATGTTCTAGGCGCATATTTATATGCTAAAAACAGTGAAATTGCTACATAAACTATTGTAAAGATAATAACAAAACTGCCAAATAACAGATTGGAGAAGTTATCAGCTAATTGCGTCGGTATAAACGCAAAAAAGTATGTTACATAAGACACAATATTGTAGGATACACTTTTCATTTGAATCTCAGCGTTGTATGGTTGCAGTAAGTAATATATAGTCAAGTGGTGGACTGAAAAGAATATGGACATTGAAATGATTGACACAAATAACACTGCGTAGTTTAACGGATTATCAGTGCCTCCAGACAAATACAAAACCAATGGCATACCAACTGCCATAATACCTGCTGGCAATAAGTTAATCATGATCAGTGTTTTCAATCTCCTTGTAAACAAGTCCAGAATTGCTTTTGGTTGTCTATAAAATCTATAAGTTAGCATACTGTGGTCACAATTCATAAACATTGCCGCAGTAACACTTTGCCCTCTGTTTATAAAATACATAACAAACAATAAAAATGGTAGCGCTGCCAACATACCTTCATTGGCAACAGCCGAAACTTTAGAATTTAATTCCACTCCAATAATTAGAACAATAAGAATTGCTCCAATGACTAGTGAAAAATTCTTTGCTGATTTTAATAAAAGTTTTCTGTGCCTGCGAACAAAGATATCGTGAAAATATCCATAACCCTCTTTCTTTTCATCGCCAACTGCTGAACTGTCTATGGTTTTCGTGTAAGATACTTTGTTAGTATCCGCTACAAACTTTTGCATACTGAAAATAATATTATCCCTATTAAGTAGAGTCAAATACACTTGCTTGAATTTCTTAAAAGTTATAATGTAGCGTGCTGCAAATATAAAAGTTATGGCAGATATGGCAAATATACCAAGAAACATCCATTTATTCATCATAATCCCTATGAACGGCAAGCCATAAGCCAATGCTCCAAATATGATAATCGCCACGTAAATCATCGGCGTAGGTTTGTTCTCGTTATAGATTTTCCCAGTCCTTTGAGATTTATATAACAAAAAACCACTGTAACTGACCTTTGCAGTAATATAAAACAACGACATCAAAATACATATATATAACGGTATCTTAGCAAAATGCCCACAGATTAAAATAGCTGGCATCATTCCAACAAAACCCTTTAACAGAAAATATCCATAATCTACCAAAGCATACTTTCTGGCATTCATTCGCATGAGAGCTATGGCATAGAATTTGTCCTTTGTGGGATTAAAAAGATTTGAATTGGCTGCAGTGCCAACCATTGTAAGCAAAACAAAAATATGGAGCATTATAGAATCAGTAGCTCCTTTGTATAGACTTGCTGGTAAATATACCAAAAGAAAGATATAAAATGGTTTGTTGAAAAACACAGTTAAAAATTCGAATATTACACTGATAATCATGGCAAATAACTTCAATCCCTGACTTTTGTACATAGCATTTGGAAGAAGTTTTCCTATAAAAGGTATTTGCTTAAGAGAAAAGATTATAGTGTTGGCTCTATAAGTATTTTTTAGAGCAAAGGCTTTCTTAAAGGTCTCGAACATTTTCTTCCCCCTTTAATATTTGAATTACTCTCTCTTTTAATCCTGCTTCCGTCAACTCAGTATTATCTATTTCTTCAAGGACGCCATTGTTTAGGATTACAATTTCATCGCAAAGACTTACTGCCAAGTCCATAATATGGGTTGAAAAAACTATTATATGTTCACTCTTAATTCTCTTTAACAGTTCTTTCATTTCCTCAGCTACAAGGACATCAAAAGACGTTAAAGGTTCGTCTAACAGCAAGATACCAGGGCTGGCTATGATGTTAATCAATAACTGCATCTTGTTTTTCATTCCATGAGAATAGTCCTTCATCAATTTATCTCTGTCCTCTACATCAATATCCATAAAAGAAAAATATTCATCAATTGATTTTAATCCTTTTATTTTATCCCTATTGATATCAATAAAAAACTTTAGGAACTCTCGTCCCGTAAGAAATTCAGGTACAACAGGTGTGGATAGAACATATCCAATATCATCGGAAGTGACTTTTCGCTCAACTTCATTTTCCACCACAGTAACCGAGCCACCATCAATAGGCAAATCCTCATTTATACAATTGAATAACGTGGTTTTACCTGCTCCGTTTTTCCCCAGAAGTCCATATATTTTGCCAGTAGAAAAAGAAAAATTTACATCTTTTAATACTTCTTTCTTCTCAAAGTTTTTTTTCAAGTTTACAATGTTTAATTTCATACCCGAATTTGCCTTTCTTTTATATCCAACCTATTTAATATCCGATAAATAATGGTAAATAGAATTTGTAAATGCCCAATGACCTTTTGTATCATTATTTCCAAGGAAATACTTTTTATCAAGCAATAGAACATGCTCCGTACCCTTTTCATCAAATACTACTTCAAAATGTGATGGGGTTACCTTGTCAAATGAATAATCTACAATTAATGAAGATATACAATATGAATTATCAATTTTTTCGTACAGTTTTTTTATTTCGCTGGCACTAGAAGTATCACAAATTTTTTCATATCCCTTTTTATTGTATTCAGATATCTTTATATTTGATATGTTAGATACATGTGGCAAATTCAGAACACTAGAAACCCTCCTTGGAGCATATATCAAAAATATTATCAGCAGTATAACTGCAACCAAAATCATTCTTTTTCTTACAATTGGTTTCATAAAATAATACCCTTGAATTCTTTTACTCTTTCCGCAACATCTTCTGCCCCAAATACAGATGACCCAGCAACAACAATATCGACACCGGCATCAACAACCTTCTTTACATTGTCTAAGGTGATGCCTCCATCAATTTCGATTTGGAAGCTGTATCCTCTTTCCTTACGAATTCTGTCAAGAGCCTCAACCTTTGACAGCGTGCTTTCAATAAACTTTTGTCCACCAAATCCTGGATTTACCGACATAATTAAAACCAAATCAACATCACAAAGAATATCATCTAACGTACCAACTGGAGTTGCTGGATTAAGAGAAACGCCAGCTTTTATTCCCCTGGATTTTATGTTTTGGATAGTTCGATGAAGATGCCTACATACTTCTTGATGAACAACTATGTACTCCGTTCTTGGTGTAACAAAATCCTCAATAAAATCATCCGGATTTTCAATCATCAGATGAACATCATAAGGTGCTGATTCTAACTTATTCAAACTTTTCATTACAGTTGCGCCAAAACTAATGTTTGGAACAAAATGACCATCCATTACATCAACATGAACATAATCTGCCCCCGCTTTAGAAATAGTTAAAACTTCCTCTCCAAGTTTTGAAAAGTCTGCTGATAAAATTGATGGTGCTAACTTCGCCATGTCATACTTCCTTCCTAATACTTCTTTTTATTCCGTATTTCTTCCATATTTGCTACATAAGAAGAATACCTCATTTGATGTATCTTACCTTGAGTAACTGCTTCTATTACCTTACATTCCGGTTCCTTGAGATGCCTGCAGTTATCATATTTGCACATACCTTTATATTTTGCGATATCTGGATAATACTCCATTAAATCATCTTCTTCTGCTTCCAAGATTTCAAAAGATGTAAACCCTGGAGTGTCAAAGATCATACCACCACTTTCAAGTTGAAATATTTCCACATGTCTAGTGGTATGCTTTCCTCTTTTGGTTTTGTCACTGACTTCGCCAGTTTCCATCATTGCTTCTGGGATAAGTCTGTTGATAATAGTTGATTTTCCAACCCCCGAAGGGCCTGCGAATGCTACTTTCTTCCCAGAAATATGGTTTTCTAGCTGATCAAGACCAACCCCCGTTTTACCACTTACAAAGATTGTATCATATATTTCGCCATATATACTGAGAATTTCTTCTTTTTCTTCCTGTGTCACTAAGTCACATTTATTTACACAAACTATCGCCTCAGTATCATTCATTTCTGCCATAATTAAAAACTTATCTATTATGCTAAAATTAGGCTTTGGTTTTGTTGCTGAAAGCACAACGACAAAACAGTCAACATTAGCAATTGGAGGTCGTAAAAAATGATTTCTCCTCGGTTCAATGGAATTTATAACCCCATCGCCATCATCAAGGATTTCCATATTTACAAAGTCACCAACTGCAAGGGTTATTTTTTTGTTTTTTAAAATCCCCCTACCTTTTGTCTGAATTATTCCATGGTCGGTTAATACATAGTAAAATCCGCCAATTCCTTTAATAATTAATCCTCTCATAAAGATTATAAATCACCTGTGCCTTCTCCGTCTATTCCTGGATCCGGATCTGGTTCCTCAGGAGTAGCTCCTTGACTGATTTTTATACTAATTGGAGTGTCCTTTTTTAAGCTTGTATTTGCACCATATTGTTGCCACATTACATAGTTTTTACCATATACAGTACTATAATCGTAACTAATTTCACCAACAGTATATCCTGCATCACGTATAGCTTGTTTTGCTTCATCTACAGTTAAACCTGTAAGAGATGGAACCACGCCTTCATCTTTTCCCTTGCCATCACTTACAATAATGTCAATTTTGGAACCCGCTTCTGCCTGATCTCCACCAGTTGGAGTTTGTTCAATAATAGTATCCTCCGGAAGCTCACTAGTTTCATATTTTACTACACCGAGTTGGAATCCAAATCCGTTAAGATATTCTTCAATTCCCTCATAGTCTTTTCCAATTACACTAGGGACAGTACCATCTTTTTGACCTTTACTTATATTTACTACTACAGTTTTTCCTTTTTTAACTTTTGACTCTGCTGTTGGAGTCTGAGAGGTGATTTTTCCTTCTTTAACGTCAGCACTGTATGCTTCGTCACCCATCTCTATTTTTAGTTCTAGTTTTGTAAGTTCTGCTTCTGCTTCTTCATAAGTCATATTAGTCAAATCAGGAACCGTAATATCTCCGCCTCCACCAAAAACTCCAAATGAATAAAGTGCAAATCCTAATAATGCTACTGCCACTACTCCACCAATAATAGAAAGAGTAATGATTTTTTTCTTCTTCTTTTTCTGAAGTTCCTCATCTGACAGTTGTGCCTTTGGAGCTTTACTAGGCTTTTGGTCACGTTTTGGTGATTTTTGACTTGCTTCATAGAGAAGCTCTTCTTCTTTTTGCTTTTGATTTTGGTAGTTCATTCCTTCTGCTGCTGCAAACACTCCATTTCCTACTACCTTTGTTACAAACTCAATATTATCAAGTTCTTCCAAGAACTCGTCTGCTGATTTGTATCTATTTGTCTGAAATTTATCAGTTGATTTCATAATAAGCTTTTCCAAAGCAGGTGGAATTCCAGGAACCAACTGTGAAGGTGGTTTTATCTGGTCATTTATATGCATAAGGGCAATTGCAACAGGGTTGTCACCATCAAAAGGAACTTGTCCAGTCAACATTTCGTAGAGAACTATTCCCATAGAATAGATATCCGACCTTTCATCTACATAACTTCCCCTAGCCTGTTCTGGTGAAAAGTAATGAACAGATCCAATGATTTTATTGGTCCCTGATACTAATGTTGCATCACTTACAGCCTTGGCTATACCAAAGTCAGCAATTTTAGCAATTCCCTCATTTGTAATCAGTATGTTATGAGGTTTAATATCCCTATGTATAATATGGTTTTTATGAGCCAAACTTAGGGCAGAAGCAACCTGTCTAATGATTTCTATAGCTTTTCTATAATCCATAGGAGCTTCTCTCTTTATTACATCAGTTAGAGTTTGTCCCTCAATTAATTCCATAACAATATAGTTTATATTTCCTTCTTTGCCAACGTCATAGACACTTACAATATTAGGATGTGATAGACTAGCTGCTGCCTGAGATTCTCGCTTAAAACTCTCCACAAAAAGAGCATCCTTTGTAAACTCAGGTCTTAATATCTTTATAGCCACATATCTGTTAAGTAATCTACATTTTGCTTTATAAACTACTGCCATTCCGCCTTCGCCGATTTTTTCAATTAATTCATATCTTCCTGCTAATAGTCTATTATTCATTAATATCATCCTCCGTAACTTTTAAACATACAATAGTAATATTGTCATGACCACCGTTTATATTGGCCTGTGCGACTAGCCTTGCGCAAGCATCAGACATTGATTCTTCTTCATCTAAAACCTGTCCGATTTCATCTTGTTCAAGCTCACCATAAAGTCCATCTGTGCATATAAGTAAAATATCATCTACCCTAATCTCTACTTTGAAAAAATCAGGTTCGATGTCATAATCTGCACCAACTGCCTTTGTAATCATATTCTTATTCTCATGAGTCTCTGCTTCTTCTTCAGAAATAATTCCGGCCTTTATCAAAGTGTTTACATATGTATGATCCTCGGTAATTTGTATTAGTTCCTTATTCCTATAAAGATATGCCCTGCTATCACCAATATTTGTAATATATGCTATATTATCCTTTACAAAAACTACTACCAAAGTTGTAGCCATTCCATTGTTTTCTTCATACTTTGATGCCATTTTAAGTATTGTTGCGTTAGTCTTTCTAACACAATCATCAAAATATAACTTAATTTCATCGTCTGTCCCAAGTTGTTTTACAGAATTATTTGTAATATAATTTGCAATTTCATTTACTGCCGTTCTACTGGCAATTTCTCCTGAATTATTTCCACCGACTCCATCTGCCACAACATAAACTTTGTCATTTAGTAGCACAAAGCAAGCGTCTTCATTATTAAACCGTTTCATTCCCTTATCGGATTTAAAACCAACTAACATTATTTATCTCCCTTCTGACCAATTTCCCTTTTCATTTTGCAGATATAAAAACCATCTGTTCCATCTCTGTTAGGCAAAAATTGTTTTTCGCTTATTAATATAAAATTTTTATTATTATATAAAAAGTCTTTTACAACTTGTTCATTTTCTTTTGGATTTATGGTACAAGTGCTATACACTATAATACCATCTTCTTTTACATAATTTGAGGAAACCTTCAAAATTTCCAACTGTTTTTGTGGAAGGTTCACAGCCTCTGAATCAACTTCCTTGTATTTGATTTCAGGTTTTTTTCTTATTACCCCAAGGCCTGAACATGGCCCATCTACAAGAACCTTATCAGCTTTTTCTATGTAGTCACTATTCATTATTGAACCGTCATTACAACCTGTTTTAATAATGGTAATGCCTAGTCGCTTAGCTTCTTTATTTATTAAATCAAGTTTATGCTCATATACATCAAAGGCGAGTATCTGTCCCTTATTGCCCATTATTTCACTCATTGCTAGGGTTTTGCCTCCCGGTGCAGCACATACGTCAATGACCGTATCCCCTTGATCTGGGCCTAATATTTCTGCCGCCATTACTGAGGCTGGATCTTGTACCGAAAACATTCCGTTTTTGTATTCATCACCTTCAAGTAAACCTGAGCCCTTAATCTTTAAGACACGATTACCATACTCTGTTTTGTCCTCTATTTCAAATCCCTTTGTTTCCAAAATACTTATTAATTCTTGTTTTGTAGTTTTTAACAAGTTAATCCTAATGTAAAGTTCTGGTGTTTGATTGCTGGATTCCAATAGTTTTTCGGTTTCTTCTCTTCCGTAGCTTTCTTCCCAAAGAGTTACTATCCATGGCAAAAATGAATATTTTATAGAGCAATACTGCGTCCAATTAGTTTCCTTGTCCGGTAAAGCTATTTGATCTTTCTTTCTAATATATCCTCTAAGGACACCATTTATGAATCCTTCTCGTCCTTTGCAGAATTTTTTTGCAAGCAATACGCTTTCGTTTACTCCTGCGTATTCAGGAACAGAATTCATATATCCTATTTGATAAATTCCCATTCTAAGAAGCACCAAATCGCTGGTCTTTACTTTTCTTAATCCAGAAGGTATTAACTTTTCCAAAATATAGTCAAGTAACATTTTATTTTCCAACACGCCATAAGTAAGTTCCCTTACAAAAGCAGGAGAACTAGGTTTGCTATTCTCTATCTGCCTGTTTAGTTCTATGTTGGAATATGCACTGTTTTTCTCTATTTCAAGTAGTGTAAAGTATGCAGTTCGTCTATTAATATCCATTGTTTAATCTCGCCCTCTCATTGCCAATATTCTTAGCAAATTAGCTATTGCCATAGCAAGGGCTGCTACATATGTCATCGCCGCTGCATTCAAAACTTTTTTTGAACCCACTACTTCTTCTTCCGTTACTACTCGCAAGTCTACCATCTGCTCAATGGCTCTGTGGCTTGCATTAAATTCCACTGGCAAAGTAATCAAATGGAATACAATTACTGCTAGAAAAGTGATTACACCGACGTTGAAAATCAAGTTGCCCTGAAAATATGTTCCACTTGATAGTAGCAAAATTCCTATTATGACCAGTGGCCAAGTCAAATGTGATGCCAAATTTACAACTGGCACAATCCCATTTCTTATTTTTAGTGGTACATAATTCTCTGAATGTTGGATTGCATGGCCTGCTTCGTGACAAGCCACACTGACAGCTCCTATGGAGTTTACACCATATACTGTCTGTGACAATCTCAAAACTCTTTTTTTAGGATCATAGTGGTCAGTCAAGTTCCCCGATACTTGTTCTATTTCCACATCTGATAACCCATTGTTGTCAAGAACCATTCGAGCCGCTTTTGCCCCTGTGTAGTTCTTTATTGTCCTAACTTTTGAATACCTCTTAAACACACTGCTTACCCTTCCCTGTGCAACCATCGCAAAGATCATTGCTGGAATTAACAGTATAAAACTCGTCCCATAATACATATTCTTATTTCCCTTTCATTTATAAATCTTATTTTAAAAACTGATTGATTTCCAGTTTGTTTCCTCTAAGATAATCCTCAACGGTCACTCTTTTTTTGCCTGGAACTTGCAGTTCCTCAATTAGAAGAACTCCACCTCCGCAGCTAACTTCAATCCCTTGGTTTGATACTTCCAAGATTTTTCCATCAGGCTGGTTGGTTTTCTTTTCTAGTGGCTTTGCGCTCCAAAGTTTCATCTGCACATCGTTATACATACAAAACGCTCCTGGCCATGGGTCAAACCCTCTGACTAGTCTTTCTATTTCCATAGGACTCTTTGAAAAGTCAATCTTGCCGTCTTGCTTAAAAATTAATTTTGCATACGTTGATTTTTCATCGTCCTGTTTCTCTGGAGTTATTTTACCATCTTCAATCAAAGCCAAAGTTTCTACTAATAATTTAGCTCCAAGTTCCGACAGTTCCTTTTGAAGTTCCGTTGCGTTTTTATGGTCCACAGTAGTTTCAACCTTTGTCAGCATATCGCCTGTATCCAGTCCTTGCGCCATCTGCATAATAGTAATGCCCGTCTTTTCCTCACCTTGGATAATTGCCTGTTGTATTGGCGATGCACCTCTTAATTTTGGTAAAAGCGAACCATGAACATTTACACAACCAAACTTTGGCAATTCCAAAACTTCAATAGGCAAAAGCTGTCCATAAGCAACAACCACAATGATATCAGGATTGTACTCTTTTAGCTTATCCAAAAACTCAACATTTCCTCTTACTTTTTCAGGTTGCAGTACAATCAAATTGTTTTCAATTGCTTTTTCCTTAACTGGTGTATGTTGGATTTTCTTACCTCTATTTTTTGCCTTATCTGGTTGAGTAACTACATATCCTACCTGATGACCTGCCTCTATTATTTTTTCCAGAACAGGAACGGAAAAATCCGGTGTTCCCATAAAAACTATTTTCATCTATAATTTGCCCTCTTCATCTAATTTTTCTTCTGATTCTCCGTCTGCTGAACGAATATCCTTGGCTTTGTCTATATACAAAATTCCTTCTAAATGGTCGTATTCATGGCACATTACAACAGCATCAAACCCATCAAATTCATACTCCACCTTTTCACCCTTAAGGTTCAAGGCTTCCATCTTTATATGCTCTGGTCTTTCTACTGTTCCAATAAGCCCAGGAACACTAAGACATCCCTCGTCACTTTCCTGAGTTCCGCTTTGATCCAATATTACTGGATTTATCATATAATAAACCCTGCCTTCTTCTGGCTCTGCAATAAACATTCTTCTCATGACACCAACTTGTGGCGCAGCAATTCCTACTCCATATTGATCTCTCATTGTCTCTAACATGTCCTCTAATGTAACAATTATCCTTTCGGTAACTGCTGTCACTTCACGACAATGCTTTCTTAATATTTCATCTCCTTCTACTACGACATTCCTAATTGCCATATAATCCTCCTCTAAAATATACTATACGGGTTAACGTCAATGTTTACATTACACTCTACTTTTTTCTTTGTCAAATCAGTACAAAACAAGTCAATAAAGTAAACATATTTATTTCTCAGTCCCTTAGGACTTTTTATCAAAATATAATACCTAAAACTATCACTTCCCTTGAAGTTCTGTGAAATTTTCGGTGAAAATATATTATGTGCGGTTTTTTCGATTTTGCATCTCTCAAGATACTCTCTGCAACTATCTGCAGTATCTTCTGCAATTTTTTCTATAGAACTCGTAAACAAGACCATAATCAAATCCGAAAAAGGTGGATAACTCATCATTCTTCTAATTGTAATCTCTTGATTAAAGAAATCCTCGTAACTATGTCTTTGGGCTGCCAAAAGTGCAAAATTATCCGGTGTAAATGATTGTACGACCACCTTGCCTTCTTCTTCCCCTCTGCCAGCTCTTCCTGCCACCTGTGTTACTAGTTGGAAGGTTCTCTCACAGGATCTATAGTCTGGAATGTTAAGGGTTGTATCAGCCGATATGACACCTACCAGTCCAACGTTTTTAAAGTCTAGTCCCTTTGCTACCATTTGAGTGCCGATTAATATATCGGTTTTCCCTTTTGCAAAGTGATTTAGTATTTTTTCTATTTGTCCCTTATTTTTGGCTGTATCAAGATCCAATCTTTCTACTACTGCATCTGGGAAAATATCGTTGATACCTTCCTCGACTTTTTCTGTACCTGTGCCTAGAAATCTTATATCTTCACTTCCACATGCCGGACATTTTTCAGGTACTTTGAACCTTCTCCCACAGTAATGGCAACTTAGCACGTTTTCTGATTTATGGTAAGTCAACGTTATTCCACAATCTGGGCATTTTATTGCCTCCCCACATTCTTTGCAAGTTACAATGGTTGAGTATCCTCTCCTATTTAGAAAAAGTATAATCTGTTTTTTTTCTTTGAGATTTTCCGTTATTTCATTGTAAAGCTGTTTGCTAAAGATTGTTGTATTGCCGTTTTTTAGTTCATCTCTCATATCAACTATTGATATGCTTGGAAGCGCCACGTTGTTGTATCTGTTTTTTAATTCAATTAACTTGTAGATTCCATCTTTTGCCCGCTGATAAGATATTACCGAGGGCGTTGCACTGCCTAAAACCAAGACTCCGTTATAATACATAAGTCTTTTTAGTGCTACATCTACAGTTTCGTATTTAGGAGTCATATCCGATTTATAGGTTGACTCGTGTTCCTCATCTAAAATTATCACACCGATATTTTCTAAGGGTGCAAAGACAGCTAGCCTTGCGCCTATTACAACTTTGGCTTTCCCCGTCCTTATTCTAATCCATTCATCAAATCTTTCTCTCATAGTAAGTTTGCTATGTAAGACAGCAATGGTTTCTTTTCCAAAAGCCGCTACAAACCTATCTATAACCTGTTTTGTCAAAGCAATTTCCGGTACAAGCATAATAGCGGTTTTATCTTTTTCAATTGCCTTTTTAATAACTCTAATGTAAATTTCAGTTTTTCCACTGCCTGTGATTCCATGAATCAAGTAGTTATCCTGTATATTATTTTTAATAGATTCATTAATCGTGTTAACTGCGTTTTCTTGCTCCAAAGTCAATTTTTCTATGGTTGACTCCTCAACTTCCAAATCCTTATAAGGCTCTTTCTCTTTGCCTTTCTTTGGGATTTTTCCTGTTGGAACAAAGCACTTTATGCCATCCAAATATTTTATGCCATATCTTTTTTTCATCCAAGTGGCCGTCTCTATGGTTTCTGCTGAAAGGTAGACGTCTTCATCCACCCTTTCAATCTGTTTTATCTTACTTAGCTCACAGCTAGGAGTCACATCCACCTCAAATACATAGCCTGCCATTACTTTATTCCCACGATTAAAAGGAACAAACACTCTCTGGCCTATTGCCAAATCTTTCTCTGTACCATATGTGTAAAAAGTATCGGTATGTTTGCTATTATTATCTACTACAACATTTACGTATTTCATTTGACTCCTTTTTGTTTGAGAAACAGGTGTTGATATTACCTTATTTATAGCAAGAAAATATTGTTTTCTTTACATTCTTCTTTCATTTCTTTTGGCCATACAGAAACTTGTACTTCACCTATATGTGCTTTTCTTAAGAAAAACATACAAAGTCTGCTCTGACCGATTCCGCCACCAATTGAGTATGGCAGTTGGTTATTTATTACTGCCTGATGGAAAGTTTTATCTTTTCTGTCTTCAGCATCAGCCGCTTTAAGTTGTTTTAGCATTTCCTCGCTGCCTACACGAATTCCCATTGAGGAAAGTTCAAAGGCTCTATCCAAAACATCGTTCCACAAGATAATATCTCCATTTAGTTCCCAGTCGTCGTAGTCCGGTGATCTTCCGTCATGTCTCTCACCTGATTTTAGGACGCCTCCGATTTTTTCGATAAATACTGCTCCGTATTCTTTGCAAATCAAATCTTCTCTCTCTTTGGAGTCATTATTTGGATATCTATCTTCCAGTTCCTGCGAAGTTATAATATAGATTTCGTTAGGTAATTCAGTCTGTATATCTCTATAAAGTCTATTTACATAATCGCCTAGGTTTTTTATAGCATTGTAAATTGTGTTTACTGTCTCATGTAAATATTCTGTTGTTCTATCTTCATCTCTAATAACTTTTTCCCAATCCCATTGGTCAACATAAATTGAGTGAAGGTTATCGAGTTCTTCGTCTCGTCTAATTGCATTCATATCTGTATATATTCCATGCCCTGGCTTTAACTGGTATTTTCCAAGTGCCATTCTCTTCCACTTTGCAAGGGACTGAACTACTTCAACTTCTTTTTCGTCCATATCCTTTAGGGTAAAGTTTACTCGTCTTTCTGTGCCATTCAAATTATCATTTAGACCGCTTTCTGGTATTACAAATAACGGTGCCGATACTCTGCGAAGATTTAGTCCATATGCCAATTCTTGCTGAAAATAGTCCTTGATTTTCTTAATAGCTCTCTGGCTCTCCATAAAATCAATTGCCGGTTTGTAGTCTTTTGGTATAATTAGTTGTGACATTTTTGTTCTCCTTACGTTTTCAATATTTCTTATTTTATCTTTCTGAGTATTCACACCCACAATAATTCTGTCTATATAAATCATATTCTTTGGAAAGTTCTATGCTTCTCTGGTATCCAGCTTTTTTCTTGAAGTCTAGGTCTAGGAATTCTACGTCAACTTCTCTTTGAAGTCTCTGTCCAATAGCTGAAATCAAAGGATAATTCTTGTGTGGACTTACTGTAAGGGTTGTTCCAAATAACTGAAAGCCTTTTTTCTTTGCAACCATTGCAGTCTTTTTAAGTCTCATCTCAAAGCAAATAGTACATCTTCTTCCGCCTTCTGGTTCTTCACTGTAACCCTCTGTCATTTTGTAAAAAACTAATGGCTCATACTCACCCTCAAGAAAATCTATATGTGTCTCTGCATTTAGTTTATTGTATGAATCAATAAACTGAATTTGAGTCTTTTTCCTTTTTTCGTATTCCTCCACATTGGTTATGTTTGGATTATAAAAAAACACAGTTATATTATAATCTGTAGCAAGCCTTTCTATTACTGCACTGCTACAAGGTCCACAACAACTGTGTAACAATAGTGTGGGTTTTGTCTTTTCTCCAGTAATTCCGGCAAAAGCCATTACAACATTGTCTTTTGTCCAATTCTGTGGTTGAACTTGGCCATAATTACTTGTCTTTTTGACCATTAAAATTTCCTCCATATTGAAAATTTGTCTTTCCATTTACGATATTATATTGTATCATAAAACAGTCACAAAGAAAAGAGGTACACATGGAACAATTGTTTAATTCTATAAGTTCATATCTAAAAACACAGTTTGGTGAAAAGACTATAAAACTCTCCATTGATGGAGGTTTTACATGTCCAAACAGAGACGGTTCAAAAGGCACTGGTGGATGTATTTTTTGTTCTGCTGATGGTTCTGGGGATTTTGCCTCAAATATTGAGTCGCAAATCCAACTTCTATCAGATAAATGGCCTAACGCAAAGTATATTGCGTATTTTCAAAACCATACAAATACATATGCTCCTGCAGATGAACTTGCCAAAAAGTTTTATGCTGCATTAGATAATCCAAACATTTCTGGTATTGCCATTGCAACTAGACCCGACTGTCTAAATGAAGAAGTTCTGGATTTGCTTGGTGAGATAAACAAGAATCACTTTATGTGGATTGAACTTGGTCTCCAGACTATTCACAAAAAAACAGCTGACATCATTAACAGGTGTTATGATCTTGATGTATACGATACTGCTATGAAAGAATTGACTAATCGCAACATTAAGGTAGTAACTCACTTGATTCTCGGTCTTCCAGAAGAAAGCCAGATTGATATGGTGGAATCGGTTAAATACGTTTGTAATGCTAAAACATGGGGTATTAAACTTCATCTTTTAAACGTAGTAAAGGGCTCCCAAATGGAAACCCTTTATCCTAATTATCAATCCTTCAATTCTATCGAGGAATATGTCAATCTTGTAGTAGATTTGCTAGAAATAATTCCACCAAATATTACTATTCACAGGCTAACTGCTGACGCTCCACGTAAAATCCTAATCTCTCCAGAATGGAGTTACAAAAAGCGTACTATTTTAAATAGCATAAACGCCGAATTAGTCCGCAGAAACAGCTATCAGGGTTGTAAATTATAAAATTATACCCTGAACTTTGGAGGCTGGCCCATAAATGGTCTTATCACCTACCACTTTGTAAGCCCTTACTTTGTAGTAATAGGTGTTGCCTGGCTTTTTATTTTCATCAAGCCACGAGGAGTATCTTCTAGTTATGGTTTTAACCATTGAATACTTGCCGGTTTCCGAAGTTGACCTATATACCTTGTAACCAGTTTCTCCTCTAATATTATCCCAGTTGACAAATACCGAAGAATTTTCTCGTTCTTCAAGGACTACCGTAGGAGCCTTTATCGTATAAAATGATATTATATCTGAATATCCAAAGGAATAGTATTTTACATCGTCTATTATTGCGTAAGGTCTAATTCTAAAATCATATTCAATACCAGCTTTTTTTAATTTCTGAATAAACTCTGGTTTTTCAACATCTTTGTAAAGCCATCTCTCGCTAGACGTCCTCTTATATCTTACTCTATAACCTGTTGCACCTTTTACTTCATCCCAAGAAATTCTTGCAGTCAAATATCCCTTGTACAAATCTCCTGTTATTATTGGCGTTGTCCCAAATGTCACTTCTTCCGAAATATCTGAGTAATCTGGACTGTATATTTTCTTTTCTCCATCTTTGTAAAAGGCCCTTATTTTAAACTGATATTTTGCACCTTCTGTTGCCATTTTCTTTTCAAAAGTGGTTTTATCGGTTTCTGTAAAAAACCACTTGGTCTGATTGACCTTCTTGTATCTGATCCTATACCCATCGGCATTAGAATCCCCTGTCCACGACAATTTCACTGTACTTGGACCAACTAGACTAGTAACTAAATCCGTCGGGTTCTGAGGCTTTTCAGTCGTTGTGCCTTCGCCCTTTATAATATTGATTGTGTAAGTCATATTCTTTCCTGTAGATGATGTAACTTTCACATTAAATACGTTATTTCCTTTTCTAAGAGAAACATTCCCCGCTCCCACAATAACTGCATCGTCACTGCTTCCTTTAGCGGAAATGTTCACACTGGAAATATTACCATCTACTACTGCCTGAACTTGATAGTTTGTTGAACATCTATCAAAAGGAGTCGTAAACACATATCCATCAACGCTTAAAGTATCCAAGAAACAATTGTTGTTTCCAGTAGCCATAGGTTTCTGAGATGGCATCGTTGGCATATTATCAAATATTGGAATCAAGAATGTTAAGTTTTCATCTAAAATCCCATATGCATTGTAGTTGTCATAAACTGTAATTGCCTCTGTGCTTGGTGCCATTATGTTTGTCATATACTGATGGGTTCCCACATTGGACACGCCATTGGCAACGTTAAATTTTTCCAAATAATTTGTATTCTGGTTGTTGGTAATATATCCATCACAAATTACTAGTGCTCCACCCATAACTGCACTTTCAAGTGTATTCCATGGTCTATTATAAGTCTTTGACAGTATAGTTCCATTTTTTCCACCGTTAGCATAAATCAAACCTTTTTTTGCTGCATCACTTCCGCTTGTAGCCCCTATATTATATGGATTGTATAGCCCCATATATGTAAAGCCTCCGTAGTTAAATGGTTCTCCGGATATTACAAAGGTTGTGTTTCCAATTTCTTGCCTAACTCTTGCCGCAAGATGGGTAGGACTCACACTATATGTTTTTCCGTTATATATTTGTTGTGCTGCTTTCATGAAATATGCTGACGAAACATCTGGCATCTTTGTGCCAGACAAAATTTTCTTGACTACTTGCTCAGTTTGGTACTCCGGATGGTACGACAAATCTTCAAACATAAACACTGATTTTTCTGTAAGAAAATTCCTAGGATCAAGATAATACCCTACTGCTTCTTTTGATGCTGAAACCCAAGCTGATGAATCTTTTCCGATATAGTATTTGCCATCAAAGTTATAATCTCCTTTGGCAACTGATTTGCATGAATCTGGCTGATTAATATGTATCAAGCTTACATTTGGATCTGCCTCTGCTGTTAATGCAGTATTCCAATCAACCCCTGTCTTTAATCCGGTAAATACCCAATTTGGATGTGTCTGATGTAATACTCTCAGCGAATCTTTGTAGCTTTCAGGGAAACCCTGCTGTGTCATATAACTTTCAAAGGCACTGTCGCTAGTAACTCCATATGCACTAGTTGTTTGTATTGTCAATGAACATATAAGCACCAATATGAATGCTATGAACAAACTTGCTGTTTTTTTTATCTCAATCAATTTACTAATCTCCTTTATTTGCCCCATTTTACGTCAATTTATCTTTCTGGCCCTATTCTGCCATCATTGTAATGTTTTCTACAGAGTGAAACGTACATATCGTTGCCACCTATAACTACTTGCTCCCCTTGTTTAACAAACTTTCCATCTACAACTCTAGCAACCATGGTAGCTTTTCGTCCACACCAACAGATAGTTTTTATCTCTTCGATTTTGTCTGCATAGATCAGCATATAATATGAGCCTTCAAACAATTCGTTTCTAAAATCATTTTTTAACCCGTATGTAAGGACAGGTACATCAAAGCTGTCTACTATCTCAACTAATTCTTGAACGTGATGTTTCTTCAAAAATTGGCATTCATCAACTAATACGCAATCTATCTTTCTTTTGTGGTCTTCTCTAATGAACATTTCCAGTATGTTTGTTTCACTATTGGCAACCATGGCTTCTCGCTGTATTCCAATTCTTGAAGTTATAACTCCCGCTCCATATCTATCGTCCAAACCTGGTACTATTGTCAAAACGTTTTTACCACGCTCTTCGTAATTATACGCCACTTTTATCAATTCTATTGATTTACCAGCGTTCATAGTACTATATCTATAATATAATTGTGCCATTTCGTCCTCCTAATAACTATATATGTATATTTTAATTGAAATGAGATGAAAAATCAAATATAATATTAATATTGTTGTGTAAAGAATCACATTTTGTACAAATATGGGGGTGGAATTCTCACACGTTTGACCTTATGCCTTCTGCACAAAAGTAATTATAGCCAAAATATGGAGGTAGAACATGAACAGTATACTGGTTGAAATTCTAAAATGCATTCTTCTTGGAGTAATATGGGCGGCACTACTTATGCCCATTATCTTCAAAAAAGGAAGTGCGTTAAAATACATTATTTCTGTAGTCTTAATCGCTCTTCTTTGTTATTTTTTTATAGGTTACGCAGGGCTTATAAACAAAATGACAATTATTGCCCTGATTACTTTGGTTGTCTCCTGGATAACATCCATGGCAGTCTTCTCAAATGAGTCAAAGGTAAAGTCAAAAATCATTTCATTTACTTGCGTCATGGCATCACTCGGTTACTTTATTTCAACATTTATTCACGTTGAAATCCTATAATTATATTTAGAATATTAAACCACTGGCCTAGCTGGTGGTTT
>JAVXAG010000024.1:0-19197 GCA_036660615.1 Anaerovoracaceae bacterium | reverse complement strand
TTGTTATTGCAGCTGTCAATGTTGTCTTACCATGGTCAACGTGACCGATTGTTCCAATGTTTACGTGTGGCTTATTTCTTTCGTACTTTTGTTTTGCCATTTTAAATTTCCTCCCCTTTGCTTACGCAATTAAACTTTTTTGGAGCTGTTGAGCAGGCTCGAACTGCCGAACCTCTTCCTTACCAAGGAAGTGCTCTACCTACTGAGCTACAACAGCATAAAATATTATTGTAATGTTACTATATTTTTCAGCAAATGTCAATGGCTTGCAGACCTACTTATATCCAAAATATAAAGCAATTTTGTTTTTAATTCTTTGCAAAGCATTGTCTACAACCTTTGGTTTCTTATGGAACATTGCTGCTATCTCAATATAATCTTTTCCTTTTAGTTTTTCTGTAAGGACTTTGTTTTCGAATTTACTAAATATCCCATTGTCATTCTCAATTAAATAATCAACGATTTCCTTAGTTACCATCAAAGTTTCCGGATCCGTATCACTTCCAGAGTGTAGCGTTTCAATTATCTCACTACCACCTTCGCCGTCATCGCCATTGCTATCATCATTAGTATATATTGAGATTGATTGATTCAACGGCTGATGCTTCTTTCGATTAGCAGTTTTTATGGCAGTTATTATCTGCCTATTAATACATAGCTCCGCAAAAGTATGGAATGATGCGTTTTTCGACACATCAAACCCTCTGATCGCTTTGAAAATCCCGATCATACCTTCTTGGACAACATCTTCATTATCAGCACCTGCAATAAAATATGTTTTTGCCTTGATTTTGGCTACTTCCTTGTATTTTTCAATCAAGTATTCTTCTGCAGTTGTACTGCCCTCTTGGGCCATTTTTACTAATATTTCATCTGTAAATATATTATAGTTACTATTTGACATCTCTCTGTTTTCTCACCTCATACATTAAGACTGCCGCAGCATTTGACGCATTTAATGAACTGATTTTTCCAACCATTGGCATGGAAACCACATAATCGCATTTTTCCTTTACAAGCTTGCTTATACCAAACCCTTCACTACCGATTACAATAGCCAAGCTTCCAGATAAGTCTTGTTTATAGTAAGTTGTTCCGCCCATGTCACACGCTGCAACCCAAACCTTTTTCTCGTTCTTTAACCATTCAATGGTTTGAACAATATTTACCACTTTTACACAAGGAACATATTCCACTGCTCCAGCAGATGCCTTAGCAACCACCTCAGTTATGCTACAAGAATGACGTTTTGGAATAATGACGCCATGAGCGCCTGCACACTCTGCTGTACGCATTATCGCACCAAGATTGTGTGGATCTTCTAAGTTGTCCAAAATTATTATGAATGGATCCTCTCCCTTTTCCTCAGCCTTTGCAAAAATGTCGTCCATCTCTGCATACTCATATGCGGAAACATACGCAATAACTCCTTGGTGAGGTCTTCCAGCTGCGATTCGATCAAGAACAATTTTTTCTGCCTGATGCATTATTATGCCTTCATCTCGTGCCATTCCAACGATTTTGTTAATTGAACCCTCAGCACCTTTTCCTATAACCAATTTGTCGATTTCTCTGTGGTTCTTCAATGCTTCAATTACTGGATTTCTTCCAATAATAATATTCGGATTATTTTCCTCTTCCTCAAAGTAATTTACCTTTTCTTCCCTTGGCGGTCTCCCTGCGCTTGGGCGTGCTGGACGTGCAGGACGTTTGTCGTTTGTCTTAGTTCTATCACCAACATAACGTTTCCCTTTTCTGTCGCTTAACTCAGCCCAGTCTCTCTTATTTTTTCCTTTTTTTATAGCCATCTTTATTTTCTACTTTCTTTTATATTCAAAAAATTCATATTCTACACCATTTTCTTCCTGAACTTGGCTTCTCCAAGTAATTTCAAATTCAGGCATTTCGTCTAGGTTAATGAAGTGTTTGTCAGCGGGAAACTCATCATATATCTTCGTTATATAACAAGTGTCACAGAATGGCAAAAATTCTTTATATATCTTTTCGCCGCCAATAATCAATACATCGTCAGTGTTGTATTGCTTTAGAACATCGTCTAACTCTTTCAAAGAGTGAGCCATTATTGCCCCATCAACACTGTATCCCTGATTTGTCGTCAACACAATGTTTGTTCTCTTTGGCAAAGGTTTTTTACCGGGCAAGCTTTCCAATGTTACTCGTCCCATTACAACAACCTTATCCAAAGTTCTTTCTTTAAAATATTTTAAGTCGCCAGAGATGTGAAGTAACAAATCTCCGTCTTTGCCAATAGCCCAGTTTTTATCTGCCGCAAGTATTAGTTTCATCCGTTTCTCCTCATATCGTTAAATTGCGATTGGTATGTTTTTTATCTGTGGGTTCTTCTGATAATCTTCTATTATGATATCATCCGTAGTAAAATCATAAAAGTCTTTGATCTCAGGGTTTAGTCTAAATTTTGGTGCAGGGAACTGCGGTCTTTGGATTAATTCCTCAATAACAGGAATATGCCTATCGTAGATATGTGCATCTGCAATTACGTGAACCAGTTCTCCCGGCTGCAAATTGCAAACCTGTGCCAACATATATACAAGTACGGAATATTGAACTACATTCCAATTATTTGCCGCCAAAATGTCCTGTGACCTTTGATTTAAAATGGCATTTAGTTTGTTTCCCGTCACATTAAAAGTCATACTGTATGCACAAGGTTCAAGTCCCATTTCCATCAAATCATCAAACTTATAAATATTCGTCATTATTCTCCTTGAGTATGGAGTGTTTTTTAGTTGCCAAATGACATTGTCCACTTGATCCATTTCTCCTTGGGCAAACTGATATTTTACACCTAATTGATAACCATATGCTTTCCCAATTGAGCCATTTTCATCAGCCCATTCGTCCCAAATATGGCTTTTTAAATCCTTTGTGTTGTTTGATTTCTTTTGCCAAATCCAAAGAATCTCGTCAACTGCCGATTTGATTGCAGTCGGTCTAAGTGTAAGTGCTGGAAATTCTTCCTGCAAATTATACCTATTTACCACACCAAAGTTTTTTATGGTGTGCGCAGGAGTTCCGTCCTCCCACTTTGCTCTGACCGTTTGACCTTCTGTGGAAAACCCATTGTTTAATATACCATTACACATATTTACAAATAATACATCTGCTTTGCTCATAATTCACCTCCATAGGGACCTATACCTAAAAATTTTATCACACTTTTTCGCCCGCTTCGATAATACGAAATGTTTCCTCTATTACTTCTTCTAGTCTTTGTTGCTGCCCCGCCAAATATAAATGTCCGAGCAAAGCCTCAAATGCCGTTGCCAGTTTATATATTATTGGGTCTGCATGCCTTGGTTTCGACGTAGTTTTATGATTCCTAGCTCTCTTTACCAGTCTAATTTCTTCTTCTGATAAAAATCCATTAATCATCTTTTTTACAGCCAAAGCTTGGCCATCAGCACAAACATATTTTATTGCCATTTGATGCAACCTGTCTGCGTTGGTCTGCCCTGTTTCCATAACATGTTTTCTAACATATATCTCATAAACGGCATCGCCTAAATAAGCTAATGCCGTTGAGTTGATTTCCTTTGGATTCAATTGTTCTATCATTCTTTTATTATTTGTACTCCTTGTGGTGTATCCTTCAAAGTAATACCTTTTTCTTTAAGAATATCTCTTATTTCATCTGCTCTTGCAAAATTCTTTGTCTTCCTAGCTTCTTGTCTTTCGTCAACAAGTTGCTGGATATCTGCACCTACTGCATCGTCATCTTTGCCTTGAAGCAAGCCTAATACCGTTGTCAATTCGCCTAAAACTTCAAGAGATTTCTGGGCAAACTCTTTTGTTGCTCCATCTCTTACTGCTGTATTAATTGCGGTTACTAATTCAAATACTGCGCTGATTGCATCGGCAGTGTTTAAATCATCGTCCATAACTCTAATAAATTCATCTCTGTATTTGTCATAGCCATCAAACTCTGCTTTTTCGCCATCAGTCATAGTCCCTGTTCCATTGCTAATCAAGTGCAATAGATTTTCTTTGCAGTTTTCTATTCTGCCAAGGCCATTCTTTGCCTGTTCCATCAAAACGTCACTAAAGTTTATTGGACTTCTGTAATGACCTGATAGTAAGAAAAATCTCATGACTTCGCCGTCATATTCTTGCAAAATATCTCTTACGGTAAAGAAATTGCCTTTTGATTTAGACATCTTTTCATTGTCAATAGTGATATACCCGTTATGCATCCAATAGTTTGCAAAAGGTGCGCTATTGCAACATTCTGACTGTGCTATTTCATTTTCGTGGTGAGGGAACTGTAAGTCCTGACCACCAGCATGAATATCAATTGTTGTTCCAAGATGTTTCTTTGACATTGCTGAACACTCTATATGCCAACCTGGTCTACCCATTCCCCATGGTGATTCCCATGCGATTTCATCATCTGTTTTTCTTGCTTTCCAAAGAGCAAAGTCAAGAGGATCTTCCTTTATTTCACCAGTTGCAATTCTTGCGCCTGACTCAAGATCATCTATATTTTGTTTGGAAAGTTTCCCATATTCTGGAAACTTCCTTGTCGAAAAATAAACGTCTCCATTTACTGCATAAGCATATCCTTTATCAACCAGCGTTTTTACAAAAGTGATGATATCCTGTATATGCTCAGATACCTTAGGATGCACATCTGCCTTTTTTACATTAAGTGCTGCTGCGTCTTTGTAATATTCTTCTATATATTTCTCAGAAACTTCATGAGCTGAAATTCCTTCTTCTCTAGCTTTATTAATAATTTTATCGTCAACATCAGTAAAGTTTTGAACGAATTTTACTTTATTCCCTCTGTACTCCAAATACTTTCTTAAAGTATCAAAGACTACGAAAGGTCTTGCATTACCAATGTGGAAAAAATTATATACCGTCGGCCCACATACATATATTGTAATCAAGTCTTTATTGATTGGAATAAATTCTTCCTTTTTTCTTGTCAATGTATTATATATTTTCATCATCTTTTCCTCTCTGATATAGCTTGTTTTCTAGCATTACTATTCTCTTTCGTAAACATTCAAGTTCAACTGCTACTGGATCTGGGAAATCTACTTGGTTTAAGTCCTCTGTACTCTGCCCATATCTTCTAACTATTTTCCCTGGAATGCCGACTACTGTACATCCTGCAGGAATCTCCTCCAGAACCACAGAACCAGCTCCAATTTTTACATCGTTTCCAACCTTAAACGGCCCAAGGACTTTTGCTCCTGAACTGATTACCACTCTGTCACCAATAGTAGGATGTCTTTTGCCTGTATCTTTTCCTGTTCCGCCTAGGGTTACTCCCTGATAAATGGTAACATCGTCACCAATTTCAGTAGTCTCTCCAATAACAACTGCCATACCATGGTCTATGAAACATCTTCGTCCAATAGTTGCTCCTGGATGTATTTCAATCCCAGTAAACCATCTGGTCAGTTGGGAAATGATTCTTCCTATTAATTTTAGATGATGATCATAGCACCATCTTGATGGTCTGTGTAATATAAGCGACCATATCCCCGGATAACAAATTAAAACCTCAAAGCCATTTCTTGCTGCTGGGTCTCTTTTGAGTACCGTTTTAATATCCTCATTTACTTCTTTAAAGAATGCCATTGTTGTTCTCTTCCTCTCCAATTTTTCTTTAAATAATAATTAACTCTGTATATATACCCAAAAAAGTTTCTTTGAGACAATTTTTTTATTATTCTACTACGATTGTTTTTATTACTTGTGGTTCTACTGGGCGATCATTTCTTCCTGTTGGTACTTTCACCATTTCTAGTGCAACCTCAATGCCTTCAGTGATTTTTCCAAAAGCCGCATAGTCTCCATCTAGATGTGGCGCATCTGCTACCATAACAAAGAATTGTGAGCCTGCTGAATCTGGCATCATTGATCTTGCCATGGAAAGAACTCCTGTTGTATGCTTCAAATCATTTTTGAAACCGTTTGAGTTAAATTCACCCTTTATATTATATCCAGGGCCGCCTGTTCCAGTTCCTTGTGGACATCCGCCTTGAATCATAAAACCAGGAATTACTCTATGGAATATTAGTCCATCATAAAATCCTTCTTTTGCAAGCTTTTCGAAATTCGCTACTGATTCTGGTGCGATATCCTCATAAAGCTCTCCTGTCATTACTCCGCCTTTTTCCATTTCAATTGTTACTTTTTTCATATCTTTTCTCCTCGTATTTTATATTTTAATTAATTTTGTTTATAATTTGTTTTGCTCTAGCTATCTAAGCTTATAATATGTCATCCCGTTTGGTTCACTGCTCAGTATGTCCCATATTTCATCATTGAAAAAAGCAGGGTGTACATTTTTCAGTTTACCTATTTCTTCTCTTGACATAAAGCGTGTTTCTCTTAGGACTTGTTTATTATCACCTAGTTCTGGATCTGTGCCCAGTACAAGTTCCCCTGAAATAATTTTGCCTACCATATAATTGACAAAGCGCTGTCCTCTTTCCTTGGATACCTCTTCAATATGCCAAGCAAGGCCGGTTATCTCTATCTCAAGGCCTGTTTCTTCTCTAATTTCCCTTATCCCTGCCTCGATAGAATTTTCGCCATCTTCAATTGCACCACCAGGAACTAACCAAATATCTTTCCCCTCATGATGTTGTTTTACCATCAATATTTCCGATTTATCATTTTGTAAAATGACTCTAACTCCACCTATCCACATAAAAATGCTCCTATCAAACCCATAACAATGACTATCGCTATAGGACTAACTTTAAATTTTCCTACTAACAAGATTGTAACCGCAAATATAAGACATGGCAATAGATTTATAGTCGCAAATGCGGTTTCTCCCAAAAATATTACTGCCGAACCGATTAGTCCAACGGTTACCGGTCTAATTCCAGTCAATGCTCCTTGGGTTATTTTACTTTCTTTGAATTTGTTTATAAAGTAACAAGCCAATGTTACAAGTACAAATGACGGCAAAGCCACCCCCAGTGTTGCACATAAAGCTCCTCCGATTCCAGAGGTTGTATATCCTACATAAGTTGCTGCATTAACAGCTAGAGGCCCTGGCGTTACTTGGGAAATAGCCACCAAATCAGAAAACTCGCTAGGTGTCATCAGCCCAAATTGCTGCACTCCTTGGTAAATCATTGGCAACATTGCCATTCCACCACCAAAACCAAATAATCCTATTTTGGCAAAGATAAAAAACAGTTTAAGGTAAATCATTTTCTCGACCTCCCTTTTTGGCTTTATCTCTATACCAAGTATATATAATTCCCGCAGCTATTCCAACAATAATTGTCCATACTGCATTGACTTTTAAAAACACAACAGCAGTAAAAGCAAGGATTGCCATTACCCACTGAAAACCACCGGTCAAAACTTGTTTTCCCACTTTGTAAGCAGAAAAAGCGATTAACCCTGTAGCCGATGCCTTGATTCCCACCAATGCACCTGCAATATATTTGTTGTCACCCATTGTCTGTAAAAATTCTACAACCAAAATAATAATTATAAACGATGGTAATATTACTCCAATAGTAGCTACTATTGAACCCCATATTCCCTTCTTTTGGTTTCCAACATAAGTTGCCATATTTATAGCAATAACTCCTGGCAAACCTTGGCTTACAGCTAAGCAGTCTACTATTTCTTCCTCATTCATCCAACCTTTTTTATCTACAACGATGTTTTGCATAAGAGGAATCATTGCCATCCCTCCGCCTATAGTAAAAATCCCAAGTTTGAAGAATGTACAGAATAATTGTATTAACATATTATTTTTGATTTTTTCTATTAATTTCATTAATCTAGTTTTACTTTCCCTAAATTCAACTTTTTGAATATAGCAATCATTCTAATCGCCACTGTGACTGCAAATGATACATATAGTGCCAATACGCCAGCATCGTAATACTTGTATGTTGCCGCAAATGCCATTGCACCGATAATCGATGCCACCGCATATATCTCTGTGTGAAACACCGCTGGTATTTCCTTTACACAAATATCTCTAAGTACGCCTCCAAATGTTCCAGTCAAAACAGCAAGAGTAATAATTACATAAAACCCGTCAAAACCATTTCTAACCGCCACTTGTGAGCCTATGGCTGTAAATGCTGCCAATCCAATACCATCAGCGACTGCAACTATATGTATATACTTAACAATTTTTTTATAAAAAATTATAACGACTACGGCCGTAGCGATGCTAACTAGAACGTAAATAGGATTTGCCAGACCTACTGGCAAATCCACATTAATTATTGTATCTCTTATAATCCCTCCGCCAATTGCGGTGATTATAGCCAAAAAGCAAATTCCATAGTAATCAAGTCCTTTTTCAATTGCAACTACAGCTCCAGAAACTGCAAAGGCAACTGTACCAACCCATTCCATAATTGTGATAAACTCCACTAGAATCCTCCTAAATTATTTCTCAGAGTTGACAATTTCAATAGCTCTTGAAATTGCTTCTTCTACTAAAATTTCTTCTTTTTCTGCATCTCGTCTAAGCTTGTATTCGACTTTTCCTTCTGATGCTAATTTTCCAACGGTGATTCTAACAGGTATTCCCATCAAATCAGCGTCTTTGAACTTTACGCCAGGTCTTTCTTTTCTATCGTCAAGAAGAACTTCGACTTTTGCATCGATAAGTGCATTGTATATTTTTTCAGCGATTAAACCTTGGTCTTCGTCTTCTGGTTTCACTAAAGTAATAATTACATGATACGGTGCAACTGACATTGGCCAGATAATACCGTTTTCGTCGTGGTTTTGTTCAACTACTGCCGCCAAAGTTCTAGTTACGCCGATGCCATAACAGCCCATTACAATAGGTTGATCCTTTTGATTTTCGTCTTTGTATGTTGCTCCCATTGAGTCGGAATACTTTGTTCCAAGTTTGAATACTTGACCTACTTCTATTCCTCTAGCATGTTTTATAGGGGCACCACAAACTGGACAAGGATCTCCAGCTTTTAGCACTTTGATATCACTGATAATATCCGCTTTATAATCTCTATCATAGTTTACATTCTTTACGTGATAATCTGTTTTGTTTGCTCCTGCACATAAGTTTTTAAGACCTACTAACTCGCTATCCACAACAATCTTGCAGTTTTTTAGACCAATTGGCCCTGTAAATCCTCCGACGCAGCCAGTAGCTGTCCCCATTTTTTCTTCATCGGCAAATTCAATCGCATGTTCTGGAATGTTAAGTGCATTGACTAGTTTGATCATATTAAGATCCCTGTCACCTCTTACAAAAGCAGCGACATAGCCATTTTCTTTTTCATCATTATCATATGTTACAAAAAGCAAAGCTTTTATGGTCTGAGTCTTATCCAAATTCAAGAATCCTGCGACCTCTTCAATTGTCTTTGTTCCAGGAGTATTTACTTCTTCAAGTGGAAGCATCTCTACACTTGTTTCCGGTTTTGCATCAACACATTCTGCTCTTTCAACAGTAGCCGCCAAAGAACATTTTTCGCAGTAAGCAATTTCGCTTTCCCCTACTTCGGATAATGCAGTAAACTCGTGAGAATTGCTACCTCCAATTGCTCCGGTATCCGCTTCTACTGGTCTACAAGTAAGTCCACATCTGTCAAAAATCTTTTCGTAAGCGTGATACATTTCTTGATAACTTTTATCTAGACCTTCATAATCTCTGTCAAATGAATAAGCATCTTTCATAATAAATTCTCTGCTTCTCATAAGTCCAAATCTAGGTCTTGCTTCATCTCTGTATTTTGTTTGAATCTGATACAAATTCAACGGTAGTTGTCTATATGATGAAATATCATTTCTTACAACATCTGTAAATATTTCTTCGTGTGTAGGCCCAAGGCAAAACTCTCTTCCGTTTCTATCTTTTAATCTCCAAAGTTCAGGGCCGTATGCAAACCACCTACCTGATTCTTGCCATAGTTCCGCTGGCTGTACTGCGGACATATGTATTTCCTGTGCCCCAGTCGAATCCATCTCTTGTCTAATAATTTCTTCGATTTTTCTAACAGATCTCCAACCCATTGGCATAAACCCATAGACACCGGAAACTAATTTTTTTATCATGCCTGTCCTAAGCAGTAAGATATGGCTAGGAATCTCCGCCTCGTTTGGTACCTCTCGTAGTGTTCTAATGTGCATTTTTGAAAGTCTCATATAATATATCTCCTTTTTGATTATCTTGTTAAGAGGCATACCGCTTCTGAGGCGATACCTTCTTCTCTACCTACAAATCCTAGTTTTTCTGTGGTAGTTCCTTTAATGTTTATTTTGTCTGGATTTATATCCAGTGTTTCTGCAATGATTTTTTTCATAGCAGGAATATACTTGGCGATTTTGGGCCTTTGCGCAATGATTGTAATGTCCGCATTGCTTACAGTATACCCTTCATCGGTTATTAACTTTTTTACATGGTCTAGCAACACTATGCTAGATATCCCTTTGTATTTTTCATCATTGTCAGGAAAATGTTTTCCTATATCTCCAAGCCCTGCCGCTCCAAGTAGCGCATCCATTAAACTGTGAATGGCAACATCGGCATCTGAATGTCCCAAAAGCCCTTTTTCAAATGGTATTTCTACACCACCTAAAAACAATTTGCGACCTTCCACTAACCTGTGAACATCGTACCCTGAGCCTATTCTTGTTTCCATTGGCAAATCCTCTTTTGTTGTAATTTTGATATTTGAATACTCTCCATTTACCACAGAAATATGGTGTCCCAATCTATTCACTAATGACGCATCATCTGTTCCATAAAAATTGTCATTGTAAGCTTGCTCGTATGCCATAAAAATCAACTCTTTATAGAATCCTTGGGGTGTCTGGACATTGTACAAAAGATCTCTTTGCAAATTCCTTGTATCTCCGTTATTATTAATTCCCATAATAGTGTCTTTTGTTTTTACGCCTACTACAACTGCTTTATCTATATAAACTCTTTCTATGGTCTCAATAATTGTTTCTTCTAAAATAAAAGGTCTGGCGCCATCATGGATTAGTATTATATCATGACTTTCTCCATTTTCTATGGCTTTTAGCCCATTATAAACTGAATCCTGTCGTTCTTTGCCACCACAAATCACATTAGTCACTTTTGTGCAATTGCTCTGTGCCAAAAGGTCTTTTGTTTTCTCAAGGTATGCATTTCCCGTAACAACAATGATTTCATCGACGTACTCTACATTATTGAATTTTATGGCGGCAGTTTCCACTATGGTCTTGCCGCCGATTTTTAAAAATTGTTTTGGGATGTCAGAGCCCATTCTTTTGCCTGAGCCTGCAGCCACAATTATAACATATACTTTTTTATCTTTATACATAATTAATTTTTCAATCTTCCGAATATCATTCTACCTGCAGATGTTTGCAGTACACTTGTAACGTTGATAGTTGTCGACTGTCCAATCTTTTTCCTGCCGTCTTCAACGACAATCATTGTTCCGTCGTCCAGATAAGCTATAGCCTGACTATTGTCTTTCCCTTGTTTAACTAGGTCAACTGTCATTTCTTCCCCTGGAAGTACGACCGGTTTCAAGGTATTTGCCAGTTCATTAAGATTTAGAACTCTAACTCCGTTAATCGCTGCAACCTTATTCAAATTAAAATCGTTAGTTACAACTTTTCCGTTAATTAGCTGTGCAAGTTTTAATAGTTTTACATCTACTTCAGGGATCTCTTTTAGGGATTTCTCTGAATCTGTGTTGTAAATCTCAATTCCGTAATCATTTTGTATTTTGTTAAGAATATCTAGACCACGTCTGCCCCTAGTTCTCTTTAGGGAATCTGATGAATCCGCAATATGTCTTAATTCAACCAACACAAATTCGGGGATTACTATTGGGCCTTCTAGAAAGCCTGTCTTCATAATCTCCGCGATTCTTCCATCAATTATTACGCTTGTATCAAAAATCTTTGGTATAGCATCTTTGTTCTTTTTTGGTTTAGCATTATTTGCTTCTTGTTGTAATTGCTGAAGTTGTTTTCTGTTTGCAACTAGTACACTGAAAATTTCTTTTCCCTTTTTTGTGGCAATTACTACGCCCAAATAGCCAAGTACCAAGTATGTTATAATCGTAAGGGTTAAATAGGTGTATCCTTGAATTACATTTGCGTATATTTGTGTTAGCAATAGTGCAATTACAAGTCCTGTAATAAGTCCGATTGTGCCTACAATAATATCATTTGCTGATACTGCTCTAAGGTCATTTTCTATGTTGTCTGCCATCTTTGCGCTTTGTCTGCCGATGGTAGGTGTCAGTCGATAAAAAATAATTCCAAAAATAATTGCTAATATTGCAGCCGTCACAAGCTGCTGTGTTGCTGTAAAGGTTTCTCCTACCCCAATGAAGGCATATTCTGCCCACCATTTGCCGAGTAAAAAAATCCCGTACCCAACTCCTGCACCAACCAAAGTAAATATGCCCCGCATAAGTTTTTTTAGCATTGAGTTTTTCTCCTTTCCTCAGTATTTTTATAGATATTACAGCACGATATCTAAGGGGAAAATTCTTATACTGCCTCCTCAACTAAATCGTCAATCTGCGTAGGATCCATATCTCCAGCAAGTATTAGCTCGCTCTCAAGAATTTGCTTTGCGTTGTTTAGCATTTTCTTCTCTCCCGTTGACAGTTTCTTTACTCTATCTGTTCTTGTAAGGTTTCTCACAACTTCAGCGACTTCAAGAATGTCTCCGGTTTTAAGTTTTTCCATGTTCTCTCGGTAACGTCTATTCCAGTTATTAGACATTTCTGATGTAGTTGCACGTAGCACAACAAACACTCCCTCAATAGCATCTCTATTAATAATAGGCCTTATCCCGATGTCAGTACTATTGTCTACTGGAATCATTACGTTCATATCACCGTATGGCAATCTTAGGATGTAATATCTTCTAGTCTCACCCAAAATATCTTTTTCTTCGATTTCTTGGATTATTCCTGCACCATGCATGGGATATAAAATTTTATCTCCAATTGAAAACATGTTATCTCCTCCACTCATATCTATACTAACAGTATAAGGCATTTTTAGAGTTTCTGTCAAGTAAACAAGTTTTTTATCTTATCACAATCGAAATTGCGTGTCAACTGTTTTCTTTTGTGTTAGAATAAATATATAAAATTCATATAAACTACACAATAAAAATATAACATATAACATGAATAAAAGAATGGGAACAAGGAGGCTTACCATGTACAAACTATTAGTTGTTGATGATGAACCAAAAATTCGCGAGGTAATAAAAGAATACGCTGAATTCAGCGGGTATGAAGTTACCGAGGCTGCTGACGGCATGAGTGCTGTTGGCCTGTGTAAATTAAATGATTACGACCTTATTGTAATGGATATAATGATGCCAAAGCTTGATGGCTTTACGGCATGCAAAGAGATTAAAAAAATTAAAGACGTTCCTGTCATTATGCTTTCTGCAAGAAGTGAAGAATATGATAAACTTTTCGGATTTGAGCTAGGCATCGATGATTACGTCGTAAAACCTTTTAGCCCAAAAGAGCTGATGGCAAGAATTAATGTTATCTTGTCAAGAAAGAACTCTGCGACTCAAGCCACATCAAATCTACTAAAATTTGACGGACTAGAGATTAATATCGCCGCAAGGACTGTTTCTGTAGATGGTGAAAGAGTTGAATTGACTCCTAAAGAGTATGAGCTTCTTTTCTATTTAATTGAAAACAAAAACTTAGCTCTTTCTAGGGACAAGTTGCTTTCGGATATTTGGGGATATGACTTCTTCGGTGATGACAGAACTATTGACACTCACATAAAAAATTTACGTAACAACTTAGGCCCTTACAGGGATTTTATTGTAACCTTAAGAGGGGTAGGATATAAATTTGAATTTGAAGCATAAATTTGATTTTAAAAGTATAAGATTTAAGCTGTGGATGCATTTTATTAGTTTCGCAGCTTTACTTATTGTGCTTATTTGGTTTTTGCAAATCTTTTTCCTAAATACATATTATGAGGAAATGAAAATTTCAGAGACTACGAAGATTGCCAATAGTATTATTACTCAATATGAGCGAGGCGACGATGAATTAGCTGACCGGATTCAGTCTTTGGCCTTTAACAACGATATTTATGTGAAAATCGAATCGGCCGATGGCTCAATTTTATTTTCTCCAGATGCTAGTGGGCGTATTCCTCTATATTTATATGGTTTTGAGGTTCAAGCTCTAAAGTCAAGGCTAGCACGATCATCTTTGGACAAGGTTTCGTTGATTTCTCCAGGCAATGATAACAGCACAAAGACTTTATCTTATGCCTGCTACTTAAATAAAACTCCAGAGGCTGAAACTATATTGTATATTTTCTCACCTCTTAACCCAGTGCAATCAACTGTTTCCATTCTCCGTTCTCAGCTGATATATATCACTATTATTGCTGCTTTGCTTGCATTTGCCTTGGCTCTTTATTTAGCCAAACGTATTTCCAGACCAATAAAGGATATTACAAATTCCGCAGCTGAAATGGGAAAAGGAAACTATAACATAAAATTCCAAGGTGGTCACTACACTGAAATATGTGACCTTGCCGAAACATTAAATCAGGCTTCTTACGAGCTTGAAAAAACTGATATGTACCAAAAAGACCTTATTGCCAATGTTTCTCACGATTTGAGAACTCCTCTTACAATGATAAAATCCTATGCTGAATTAATTCGAGATATTTCTGGAAACAATCCAACAAAGAGGGACTCTCATCTACAAGTAATAATAGATGAGGCTGACCGTTTGAATACTCTTGTAAGTGATATGCTAAATATTTCTAGAATGCAATCAAAGAAAATCACTTTGGAGCGTGAGGACTTTGATATAAAACACACTGTTGAAATCCTGTTATCGTCTTATGATATTCTGGCTGAACAGGAAGGTTATATTTTTAGTTTTAATTGTCCAAAACACATAATTGTCAACGCTGATCCTGCAAAGATGCAACAAGTTCTTTCTAACTTGATAAATAATGCAGTAAAGTATTGTGGTATTGATAAGACGATTATAATCAACATCAAAAAGATTAAAAACAGAATGAGATGTGAAATAATAGACCATGGCGCAGGAATAGCTCCAGACGAAATTACTCATGTATGGGAAAGATATTACAAGTCCAGCACTCACCACGTTCGAGCTACTGAGGGCAGTGGCCTTGGTTTATCAATAGTTAAAGAAATCCTTACTCTACACAAAGCCGACTTCGGTGTTAACAGCAAAGTTGGTAAAGGTAGCACTTTCTGGTTTGAAATGGAAGTACCAAAGGTTAAATAAATACCACAAAAATAGCCACCATACTAACTGTAAAAAGTTAGTGAGGTGGCTTTATTTAATAGGTTCTGTCATTGGGCTAAAAATGTACCATCACTGCTCTTTATATGCGTTTATTGCATCATAAATATTTCTAGCTGCGACAATGGTACAATCTGCACCTAATATACTTTTATCTATCTTTTGAGCATTTTTCCTAGGCAATATTATTTGTTGATAACCCATACGAATTGCTTCGCTGACTATCTTGTCCGCATTGGAAACAGAACGCAAGTCGCCCGTCAGTCCCACCTCTCCTATGGCAATGGTTCTTTTTAGGGCCGTAATGCCCCGTAGCGACGAGTATATGGCTAAGGCAACTGCAAGGTCAATAGACGTGCTATCCGGTCTCATTCCTCCAACCACGTTGACATAGACGTCCTGATTTATCATGGTCAGTCCCACCTTTTTTTCGAGAACTGCCAAAATCATATTTAGCCTTTGGTTGTCCACTCCCACAGAAGTTCTCCTAGCAAATCCTACATTAGCAGGCGCCGTTAATGCCTGTATTTCAAATAGCACTGGTCTGCTACCTTCGTATATTGCAGTAATAACTGAGCCTTCTGCCTTCTCCTCTGTATTCTCAAGGAAACTGCCAGATAAATTCTTTATTTCTACCATACCTTTTTCTTCCATCTGGAAGGCACCTATTTCGCTTGTGGTTCCAAATCTATTTTTGTAAGCCCTCAAGATTCTCAATTCGTGGTCACGTTCCCCTGCAAAGTTTAGGACACAATCCACCAAATGCTCTACGATTTTAGGGCCAGCCAAATCTCCACTTTTGGTCACATGAGCGACAATGAAAATCGGTATATTATTTGTCTTGCCTAGTTTCATTAATTGGTTTCCGCATGCCCTGACTTGAGAAACACTACCTGGAATCGAGTCAAGTTCTTGGGTATACATAGTTTGAATTGAGTCTATTACTAAAAACTTGGGTTTGATATTTTCACAACAAACAAGAATATTTTCCATATTGGTTTCTGCCAAAACAAATAAATTATCGCTCATATCTGGACAAACTCTATCACCACGCATTTTTATCTGTTCTTCTGATTCTTCCCCAGAAACATACAGCACCGAACCTTGGCTCTTTGCCATATTAGCGGCCGCCTGAATAATCATAGTGGACTTTCCGATGCCAGGTTCTCCAGAAATAAGTGTCAAGGAACCTCTGACTAATCCACCACCCAAAACTCTGTTAAGTTCTCCGATACCTGTATCAATACGTACATAATCTCCCGATCCAACTTTGTTAAGAACCGACGGTCTTGCACCGATTGTTGCCCTACGCCTACTGTCATTTTCAACCGCTTCAACTACCTTTTCCTCTATCATCGTGTTCCATGCTCCGCAGATACATTGTCCCATCCACTTGGGACTCTCATATCCACATTCTTGGCATACAAATACTGTCTTACTTTTTTTCGCCATTTTATCCCCTTTATTTCATCTATGCAAACAAATAACTTCCTCATATGCAAACGTTTGTTCTTTTTTATAGTATATCAAATTTACCCTTCTCTGTCAAACGCAAAAACAGCCCAAATGCATTTATAGCACTGAGCTGTTTCCTTTATTCATTGTCTGTTTATTTTTTTGGTTCAAATACGTCTTTGCCCATTCCGCAAAGGTCGCATTCAAAATCATCTGGAAGATCTTCAAATTTAGTTCCAGGCTCTATCCCTTTTTCAGGAAAACCAAGTTCCTCGTTATATTCCCATCCACATGCGCCACATACATAAATCATGTCTACTACCTCCTATAAGTATTTCTATTATTTAAAATACCCAAGATATGGTTATTTGAAACAAGCTATTATGCCTCTAGTTCAGCTTGGTGGTTAGCAATAATCTTCTCTGCAAGTTGATGAGGTACTTCTTCATATCTTTCAAATTTCATAGTAAAAGTTCCTCTGGCTTGAGTCATTGCTCTAAGTCCCACTGCATAATCAAAAATTTCTGCTTGAGGAGCTTCTGCAAGTAACTTTTGTCCACCATCATTTTGTGGTTCCATACCTAAGATTTTTCCTCTTCTCTTGTTCATATCGCCCATTACATCACCCATATAATCATCTGGAACCATTATTTCCATATGCATAATAGGCTCAAGTAAGCAAGGTTTTGCTTCTGCAATTCCCTTTTTAAATGCTAAGGAAGCGGCAATCTTAAATGCCATTTCGTTGGAGTCTACATCATGGTATGAACCATCATACAAAACAGCCTTAACATTTACAACTTTGCAACCTGCCAAAGGTCCTTTGTTCATACATTCAAATAAACCTTTTTCTACAGCTGGCACATAATTCTTTGGAATTGAACCGCCGAATAGTTTTTCTTCAAATTCAAATTCTTTGTCTGAAGGTGAGAATTTAATATGAACATCTCCATATTGTCCTGCACCACCAGATTGCTTTTTGTGCTTTCCTTGGACGTCTGAATTACCTTTGATTGTCTCTCTATATGCAATCTTTTGAGGAACTGTCTTAACATTTACCCCAAATCTATCTTTTAGTTTCGCAATAATAATGCCTAATTGGATATCTCCCTGACCACCAAGTAATGTTTGGTGAGTTTCAGAATTTCTTTCCACGATAAACGATGGATCTTCTTCTCTTAGTCTGTTTAGACCAGTACCCATTTTTTCTTCGTCTGCCTTATCTGCTGCTTCAATAGCAATATAATATGACGGTGTTGGGAAATCAAGCGGCAAGTATCTGATGATACTGTTCTTGTCGCAAAGTGTGTCTCCCGATAATGTATATTGAAGTTTTGCTACAGCAACTATGTCGCCTGCTTCTGCATAGTTAAGTTCTAACTGATTTTTTCCTCTTAAGAAGAATAACTTGCCCAATTTTTCCATCTTGCCAGTTCTTTCGTTTAGAACTTCTGTGCTAGAGTTGATTTTGCCCGTTATTACTTTCATAATAGAAATTTTTCCTACAAATGGGTCAACAATTGTTTTAAATACAAATGATGACATTGGTCCATCTACAACAGAAATTCTCTCTACTGGTTCATTGTCATCATTAAACCCTGCATAAGGTCCATGTTGCAATGGTGTTGGAACATATGTAAGAAGCAAGTCTAAAAGACCTTCAATACCAGCTCCAAGTTGGAATGCAGATGAGCATACTGGAACGATAACTCCATCGGCAATACCCTTTACTAAACCAGTTTTTATTTCTTCGTCGGTAAAGTTTTCACCGCTAAAATACTTGTCCATAAGGGTATCATCTGTCATAGCGATGGCTTCCTTTAAGTCCTCATCAATATCAGCTGAAAGCGGCCAGCTAAATGGGATAAGTGTCTCGCCAAATTTAGCCTTTAGCTCATCAAATGTTTTATAAAAATCAAATTCATCTTTGTCTCTCTTATTTATTACCATAAATCTTGGTTTCTTATATCTTTCGCAAGCTTTCCATGCCTGTTCAGTTCCTACTTGAATACCTGCACCTGCGTCCACTAATATAACCGCTGCTTCTGCAGCTCTAAGTGCTGCATTTACTTCACCAATAAAATCAAAATATCCTGGTGTATCAATAAAATTAATCTTGCTGTCTTTCCATTCAATTGGAACAACTGAAGTATTAATTGAATAACCTTTTTCAATCTCCATCTTATCGTAGTCCGATACTGTATTTCCGTCTTCAACTTTCCCTAGTCTGTTAATCACGCCTGTTGCAAATAATGCCGATTCCAAGAATGTAGTTTTACCACATCCGCCGTGTCCTAATAGTGCAACGTTTCTGATTGTCTCGCTTGTATAGCCTTTCATATATAAGACCTCCCATATTATTTTTCACTTGTGATTATTATAACAAAAAAAGCTGAGTTATACAACGGCTTTTTAGAATAGTTGGAATATTTGT
>JAVXAG010000023.1:7678-19298 GCA_036660615.1 Anaerovoracaceae bacterium | reverse complement strand
GAAAAATAAGATGGAAATAGAGGTGAACAAATTTGAGCGGAAAAATATTTGTTGATAAAATTGGACCAGAAGAAGTCATTATGCTTTGTGCAAACACCTTAAAAGCCTATGACACCAGACTAGTTGACCATGGCAATAGGGTGGCATATATAGCAGACAGTTTGTGTAGGTCTCTATACAAAAATAATGAAATCGACGAAAAGGCATTACTTTTGTTGGCTTTATTTCACGATGTGGGTGCATATAAAACCAATGAAATTGATAAAATGGTAACATTTGACTGTGAGGATGTATTTGAACACTCCCTTTATGGGTATTTGTTCCTAAAATATTTTTCTCCGCTAGGAGACATGGGTGCTGTCATATTGAACCATCACTGTAGCAATGAGGAGTATGAGAAAAGGGATTTTGAGTATAAGGACTATTCAAACTTGATTCAGATAGCCGATAGAGTGGATATTGCCATTGGTGAAGGTTGTTCAATCCAAGAGATAATCCAGTTAATCGACAATAACAAACGATTTGATCAGAATCAGGTAAATGCCATGAAAACACTTCTTGAAGATACTGATTTGTGTAGTCAGCTGGAAAGCAAACAATATGTTAAAAAATTACAGCAATTGATTTTAGCTACCAATTTGACTATAGAAGAGACTTCGGATTTTCTCAGAATGATGGTTTATTCCATAGATTTCAAAAGTCCAACTACAGTTGTGCATACTATAGTGACCACAAGGATCAGCTTGTTTTTGGCGAGGGCTCTTGAATTTGAGGAAGAAGAAATCGGAAAAGTGTATATTGCATCAACAGTTCATGATCTAGGAAAAATTGTTATTCCGGAGGAAATTTTAGAGAAACCCGGAAAACTTGATTTTGATCAGATGGAAATAATGAAGAAACATGTTGAATATACTGAAGAAATAATAAAAGGTGTTTTGCCAGATGACGTTTGTAAAATCGCAATAAGACACCACGAAAAGTTAGACGGTAGCGGATATCCACATGGTATTGTGGACAGTGATTTAAGCCTTAGTGAGCGAGTGGTGGCAGTGGCAGATATTGTCAGTGCTCTAATAAGTCAGCGAAGCTACAAAGAGCCTTTTGACAAAGCAAAGACATTGTCTATAATTAACCAGATGGCTCAAAACAATTTAATTGACAGCAGGGTAGTAAATTTGGTTACAGAAAAGTACGATGAAATTTTAGACGAAATTCAACTGGTAACGGGACCAGTAATAGAAAAATATCATACAATTCAACAGGAATATATGGAGCAGATAGAAAAACATAAAATAGAGTAGGGGTAGTGAATGACAAATCTAAACGAAAATAAATATTTCTTTCAAAAATTGATTCTAATTGGAGTGCCGGTTGTGTTGCAAAATCTAATTAGTATGGGACTTAATCTTATAGATACTTTAATGATAGGAATGGTAGGAGAGGAACAGTTGGCGGCAGTTGGTGCGGCTAATCAGGTTTACTTTATATTTACCATTTCTTTATTTGGTCTATACAGTGGTGCGGCGGTTCATACTGCCCAATACTGGGGAGCAAAGGATATAGACGGCATAAAAAAACTTTTGGGCATGGACTATGTTGTAGGATTTGTTTTTGCATCAGTAGTGACTTTGGGGGCTTTTATCTTTGCACCTCAACTGATAAGAATTTTTTCTGACAGCCCAGTGGTAATCGGATATGGTGTGGACTATATGAGAATCGCTTGTTTTTCATATGTGTTTGCAGGATTTTCCTTTGCCATTTCATATAACTCAAGGGCGATACAAAACCTAAAAGTACCGACAATTATCAACGCAGTCGCACTGTGTATCAATGCAGTTTTAAACTATATTCTAATCTTTGGAAAACTAGGTATGCCGGTAATGGGCGTAAAGGGTGCTGCAATTGCAACACTTATAGCTAGAGTTCTTGAAATAATATTTTTATTGATATTTGTGTATAGAAAAAAAGACCATCCTTTTTATGCAGGGCCAAGAGAACTTATGAGTTTTGAAAAAGATTTGTTTAAGAGTGTTATGAGAACGGCTTTGCCAGTAGTATTTACTGAAGGAAGCTGGGCAGTTTCCATGGCGCTGATATTCGCAGCATATGGAAAATTGGGTACATCTGCATTAGCCGTTGCACAGGTTGCAAATGTTGTAACTGACTTGATTCAGTCCCTATATTTTGGGGTGGGAAATGCAACAGCAATGTTGATTGGTGAAACTTTAGGACAACAAAATAAAGAGCAGGCATATCAATACGGCAAAAAGACATCGAGAATTACAAAGGTTCTAAATATCTTTATCACTATATTTTTGATTTTAATCAGCAAGCCAGTTGCTAACATTTATCATTTCAATACAGAAACCACCGACTTATTGGTAACGGTTCTTTGTGTTATGGCATTGCTCATAACCCCGAAGATGATTGCATATATGTACATAGTAGGAATTCTTAGGGCAGGTGGAGATACAGTATTCTGTATGAAACTTGAACTGATCTGCAATCTGTGTATACAAGTTCCACTTGCGTATATTGCGGTGCTTGTGTTACATTTATCATTACCTTGGGCAATGGTATTTATCGAAATCGGCGATATAATTAGAATCGGCACCTGTGTACCAAGGTTTAGAAGCAAAAAATGGATAAATATTGTAACTAGAGAACGCTAAGTTCTTCTACGATTCTATCCCATGGGAAACCAACGACGGTGTTAAAATCGCCCTGTATGTGGTCGATATATTTGCTAAATAATCCTTGAATGGCATATGCACCAGCCTTATCATATGGTTCGTCGGTGTCAAGATATGCGTTTAATTCATCATCTGTAAAATCTTTTACAAAAACTTCTGTGACTTCGCAGAAAACTTTTTTGTAGTATTCACCAGTTTTTATGATTGCAACTCCAGTTGCGACATAATGGCTGGTGTTTTTTAGTTTGGTCAGCATTTCAAAAGCTTCCTGTCGATTGTTGGGCTTTCCCATTATTTCATCTTTGTAAACGACTGTATCGGCAGCAATTATTATTGTGCCTTCTTCTCCAATATTTTCGGCTATGGATTGGTTTTCAACAAAGAGAGCTTTTTTCAGAGCAAGAAACATAACTGCATCTCTCATAGCAATGTTCTCTGGCAATGTTTCGTCTACGTTTGCTGGCATTATAGTCGGTGTAATTCCATGTTTTTTCATCATCTCAATTCGTCTAGGCGACGATGAAGCCAATATTATTTTTTTATTTTCCATAAGCTGTACCTATTTGCCTTTCTATTAACCTTGTTTAAATAATTATGGCATATTTTTTGTTATTTGGAAATACTAAAAAGGAACTTATTCTGCTAAAAGTTAAGATGGAGGTAAAGTATGAGCGATATGCCAAAGAGTGAAAAAGAACAAAAGAAAAATATGGCAAAGGCCTATGGAAAATATACTAATCAGTTTACACCCAAACCAAAATATTTCTCAAACAGCGCAAAGGCATTTTTTGTGGGAGGGGCTATTTGTACTGGTGGATTGTTTTTACAAAATATGTTGATAAAAAGCGGAATAGAGCAAAAGGACGCGGCTGTTTATGTAACGGTTATTTTGATTGTATTAGCTCAACTGCTTACAGGAATTGGGGTGTTTGACACTATGGGAAAATTTGCAGGTGCGGGGGTTATCGTTCCAATTACAGGGTTTGCAAACTCAATGGTTGCACCGGCAATCGAATATAAAAAAGAAGGACTAGTCCTAGGAGTAGGGGCAAAACTTTTTAGTATCGCTGGACCGGTACTTGTTTCGGGGATTGCTTCGGCCACAGTGGTAGGAATTGTATACTATATAATAGGGCTATTTTGAGCCACTTAGGGCAATTTCAGAGGAACTTTATGGTGTTTTAGGAGGCACAGAAAGAATATGACAGAGAAAAAAATTGGCAAGCAAACGGTCAAATTTCAGAACAACCCATTTGTTATAGGTTCAGCATCTATAGTTGGAAAAAAAGAAGGGGAAGGCCCTCTTGTAAAATGGTTTGATTTAATTTTGGAAGAAGATATGAATGGGGAAAAAACTTGGGAAAAGGCAGAAAGCAAAATGCTAAAAGATGCCATGCTTAGGGCTTTGCAGAAATCTGGAAAGAACAAAATGGATATTGACTTAGTATTAAGTGGGGATTTGTTGAATCAATTAATGTCGTCATCTTTTATGGCGCGTGATTTGCATTTGCCATTTTTAGGACTTTATGGAGCGTGTTCAACAATGGCGGAATCTATTTTACTTGGCTCTATGTTAATTGATGGGAGATATGCGGATAATATTATTGGTGGAGCTTCCAGTCATTTTTGCACTGCGGAAAGACAATTTAGAATGCCCTTAGAACATGGCAATCAGCGACCACCGTCAGCCCAATGGACAGCTACGGCAGCAGGGGCAATGGTAATATCTGCAAATAAAAGTGACAAAAGTAACGTAGGTATAATTGGCGATGACAAAACGCCTACCGCACTTAGAGATGTAAGGGTTACTTGTGGAACTATCGGCAAAGTTATCGATGCAGGTGTGACAGATGCAAACCAAATGGGAAGTGCTATGGCACCAGCGGCAGTGGATACAATACTTAACCATCTTGACGATACTGGCAGAACTCTTGACTATTATGATTTGGTTTTGACAGGGGATCTTGGATATATAGGAAAGGATATTGCAGCTGATTTATTAATTGATGCAGGTGTAAACAAGGAAGCTGTTTTAAGCAAATATGATGATTGTGGAACAATGCTTTTTCGAAAGGAAGAACAGGACGTCCATGGTGGTGCAAGTGGCTGTGGCTGTTCAGCCGCAGTATTTGCCGGAAATATTTACAAGAGACTTTGTCAAGGTGAGCTGAACAAAGTATTGCTGTTGTCCACAGGTGCGCTTTTGTCTACGGTCAGTCCAATGCAAGGCGAAAGTATCCCAGGAATTGCTCACGCAATATGTTTGGAATCAATAGAAAATTAAGGAGATAATCGATGGAATATTTATATGCATTTTTAGTAGGTGGAATTATTTGTGTAATAGGGCAGGTGTTAATGGATACAACCAAGTTAACCACTCCTAGAATTTTGGTTATCTTTGTAATGACTGGGGTTGCCCTCGGTGGGTTGCAACTATATGAACCGCTAGTAAATCTGGCTGGACAAGGAGCAACTGTCCCATTGCCAGGATTTGGCTATGCTTTGGCAAAAGGTGCAATTGAAGGCGCAAAGGAAAGTTTCCTTGGTGCTATTACCGGCGCTGTCAAAGAAACCGCAACAGGAATTGCGGTTTCAATAGCTTTTGGATATTTTGTTGCACTGATATTCAATCCAAAATCACCGAGATGAAATCGGATTGCTCTATTTTTCTTTTATGTAGCCAGAAGAATTATTTCGATATTCTTTTGGAGTGACATTTCTGCACTTCTTGAATACTTTGGTGAAATAGCTTTGATCCTCGAAGCCAGTTGCCAGAGAGATATCTATAATACTTAGATTTGTATCTGCTAGCAATTCGCAGGCATAATCCACCTTAATTGAATTTAGATATTCGGTAAAAGTAGAACCCATTTCCTGTTTGAACAGGGTTGAAAAATACGATGGGTTTACATGGAGATTTTGCTCGATATCCTTTAGGGTTATTTTGTCCTTGTAGTGTTTTCCAATATACTGTAAGGATTTTGAGATTATTATTGATTGACCTTTGTATATGGACGATAGCATATTTTTGGTGATTTTTTCAATCAGCGAAATGGAGATGGATACCAGCGTGTGGTAGTCCTTGGCTTCACTAAGCTTTATTATAACGTCTAGGTCAGCATCGAGAATTTCACTGAGATTACTCTGCTTTTCTGTGGCCAATCGAATTACGATAGCAAATAACCATAGAATCTTGGCTTTTATTGCAGGCAAGTCGCCGGCTTCCAAAATAGAGATCTTTTCAATTAAATTTTCTATGCACTCCTTGGCTTTTTCAACTTGACCTTCAATTACATTAGCAATAAGGACATTCTCCAAGTCATAAGGGTAGTCCATATTGATGTGTTCCTTTTTGTATTTTTGAATATCAGAATTGATTTTAGTTTGTTCCTTATATTGATTTCTCAGCATAGTGTAGTCGTTGCTTACATTTACTGAGGTAATTACCGAGTTATAAAATAATAGGGCAATCTGGGAAACTTGGTTAGGTTGATATATAGGCATTTTGCCTGCAAACATCTTTGCCATTGAAGATGCTGCATCACTTAAATTGTTAAGAGATGAAAACTTGTGAGTAATGCTTTCTCTTAGTTCACCCATAACAAGTGGTCCGGCAACAAAGTGTCCAACACACTGGCCCTCAAGAATCAAAGATATTGAAATATTAGCAAGACCAGCTCTGCATAAAAATATGTAAGGCTCGCCAAGTCTAGAAGAAAATTGTCCGGCAGAAGATAAACTTGCCTGACAAATACCATCTTTTTCAGTGTAAATTTCAAATAAATTGCATATCTTTTCTTCTTTGTTAAATTCCTTTATTATTTCATTAGAATTGTTTAAAAAAGTGACGGGTATCATGGTGATATCCGAAAAAGCTTGAATTGACTCAATTAAATAAGGAGATAATTCATTTGCATCGGGTTTTGTTAGGTTTGGAATGACGAAGTTTTTCATTTTACCCATCCTCTCTCTATAATAAATATTAGAAAAACTGTTTAGTAATGTGAATATTATCATAAAAGTTATGAAAATTTTCACTTGAATTATATTACATATTAAAGGATAATACAAGTAGGAAAATAAAGATATTATATAAGTAGACAAGGAGCATGATATGAAAATAGAAAAAATTTCAGAGAAAACCATAATGAAAGGACTGCAAGATACAGAATACTTCGAAACATTGTCGGAAAGTGACAAACTATCTGTATTAGTTCTGGATATTATTAAAAATGGAAGTGTGAAAAAAGCTAACCTTGAATGCTGGGAAAAAATTGGAGATGAGAAAAACAATATTTCTGAGGAGCATAGATTTGATGAGATAACAAGAGTCATAGAAACAAAGGCACCGTCAAAGACCTTAAAGGTACTCATGTCCACAGGGTTGCTTGAGTTTTGCCTGCCACATTGTTTCCCGATAAAAAAAAGATTATCGTGGAGAGATTTGGATTTGATAATCAGCAGATTTGATAAGGTGAAGGGAGAGACGGCAGTTAGGCTTGCCATACTTTTATTTCCATTTCAACTAGAAAAAACTAGAGAAACACTAGAAAATGCTAACTTTGACCCAGAAGTCATCGATATAATGGTAAATTCTCTTAAAGATTTAGAAGATTTTACATTAATCAAAGAAAAAGAGCATCTAAAGAAGTTTATATTTGAACATGGTAGCGAGGAGTATAACTTTATTGTAAGTTTGACAGAGGAGATAGCTACAGCCCTTGATTTTCCAGAGTATAGGCATATGTCAAAACGTTATCTAATGGATGAAATAAAAAGGTTAAAAGAACCAATCTATGTAGAAGATCTAGCTATAACGAAAGAAGATATCGTTGAAAATGGAATAGTTACAGCCGATGAAGCTGATGAGCTGCTAAAGATGTTAGTCCCATTTGTTCACTTCAAACCTTACGAAAATAAAAAGGAAATATTGATTAAAAGAGCCAAAAGTCTTCACAAAAACCCAGTGAAAAGAGCATTTAGAAACGTTAACTGGATGAAATAAGGTAAGACCGAAATTTTAGTAATATTTTTGTTTTATAAAAATAATACTAAAATACCTAAAATGTCCTATATATATAATAGACAGAAAATTATAAAATGAAAACATAACAGAGATAGTTTTTAATTTTATTTGGAGGTAACAAACAATGAGTAAAGAAGCAATTTTAGAGGCAGCAAAACAGTCCATCATCGAAGCAGATGAGGATATGGCCCTTGAAGCATTAGCTAATGCAGAAGCAGAAGGAATGGACTTAGTAGAATTACTAAGCAACGGATACAGCGCAGGAATGAAAGAATTAGGCGACTTATTCGGAATGGGAGAAATATTCTTACCAGAACTTATTTTCGCTACAGAAGTAATGAAAGCAGCAACAACTCAAATCGAAGGAAAAATGGATATGTCAGAAGTAAAAGCTAAAGGCACATTGATCATCGGAACAGTTGAAGGCGACGTACATGATATCGGTAAAGGTATCGTAGCTTCATTAGTAAAGACAAACGGCGTTGAAGTTTATGACCTTGGAAGAGAAGTTCCAGCTCAAAACTTTGTAGACGCAGCTATTGAACACAATGCAGAGTTCGTTGGAAGCAGTGCTCTTCTTACAACTACAATGACAGTTCAAAAAGAAATCGAAGAAAAATTAGTAGAAGCTGGAATCAGAGACAAAGTAAAAACAATGGTTGGCGGCGCTCCTGTAACAAAACGTTGGGCTGAAAAAATCGGTGCAGACGCTTATTGCGAAGACGCATCAGATACAGTAAACTTTATTTTAGACTGGATTGAACAACTATAATAAGAAAGTCAAATAATTCAACAATTTTAATAGGAGGTGACATAGTGGCTAAATTTACACATGAAGAAGACATATATGGATATTGCGTCTTGAGAAATGAAGACCTTGACGCATTACATGAAGCCACCTTGGATTTGTTAGAGACTTATGGTCTACAAATTCATGGCAAAGATGCCTTGGATATTTATGCTGGAGCCGGTTGTGAAGTAGATTATTCAATCGACAGAGTAAAATTCCCAAGAAACATAGTAATTGATGCTATTGAATCTTGTCCTGCAGAGTTTAAACTTTGTGGTAGAGATGAGAAAAATGACACATTGATTGGTGGTAAAAGAGTAGCTTACAAAAACTTTGGTACAGGAGTATTCTTAATCGATCCATATACTGGAGAAGTAAGAGAAACTACAAAGAAAGACCTTGGAGATGTAGCTAGATTCTGTGACGCATTGGATGCAGTAGATGTATTCTCAATCGCTGTTACAGCTGGAGACGTAAACCAAAAGGTAAGATCATTGCACGAAGCAGAAGTTGTATTTAACAACTTGACAAAGAACTTTGCACATGACCTTGAAGGTGTAAAGAATACACAGAGATTCATTGATATGGCAGCAGCTATTCAAGGTGGATATGATAAGTTAAGAGAAAGACCTATTATTACAATGGGTGCTTGTCCTAACAGTCCACTTGAAATCAATGAAAACGAAACAAGCATCATCAAATTATCAGCTGAACATGGACTTCCAATTGATATCTTATCAATGGGACTTTGCGGAGGAACTACTCCTGCAACACTTGCTGGTACTTTGGTATGTACAAACGCTGAAATCTTAGGAGGAATCGTACTTGCTCAGTTAGTAAACAAAGGCAACCCAATTCTTTACGGAACTTCAACAACAATTATGGATATGAAGACAGCACAATCTCCAGTTGGTGCTCCTGAACACGCTATGTGCGGTGCAGCAGTTGGACAAATTGGACATTTCTACGGAATTCCTACAAACGTAGGCGGGACATAGGGCGACAGTAAATGCTTTGACGAACAATTGGGTCATGAAAAAACTATGACAAATCTGTTACCTGCAATTACTGGAAGTAATGTTATCTACGGCATGGGAATGTTAGAGATGGGTATGACAATGAGCTACGAGCAATTGTTAATTGACCAGGAAATAGTACATATGACAAGAAGGATCTTGCAAGGTATTCCTGTAAACAAAGAAACAATGGCTGTAGACGTTATCAAGGCAGTAGGACCTACTGGAAACTTCTTGGGACAAAAACACACTAGACAATATATGAGACAAGAACTTTCAACTACTAACCTAATCAACCGTAAAATGAGAGAATCTTGGGAAAAGGCTGGTTCAAAGAGCATCGAGACTGTTGCTAGAGAACAAGCAATTGAAATCCTAGAGAATTATGAAGTTACTCCACTTCCTGCTGATGTTAAGAAAAGGATTCATGACATCGTAGTGGAAGGCGAAGAGGAAGCTGAAGAATTAGCAAGATTCAAAGCAAAACAAAAATAACTTACTTGGTAGACATATAAAAAAACTATGAAAGGACGGACTCAATATGGGTGATCAAAAAAAATATTTTACTCGTATGGGAGATGGATCCATTGTCTATATGACAGAGGAAGAAATTCGCGCTGACATCGAAGAAGGTGTAAAAGACGCGGTTCTTAGAGGAAAAATCGACCCAATCACAGAGGATGAAAAACAGCATTTGTATGAAATCATTACAATGCCAGGAAGCATTGTAGGCGTTGAAGCAAATGAAAGAATCGTTTTAACAAATGACTCTGGCGGTTACAAAATCAACATCAAGAGCCAAATACCAGTAGTAAAAGAAACAGAAGTTTTAATTTATGAAAGATGTTTGGGAGTTGACTCCGTAGACGTTGGAAACTCAGACTATAACTATAAGACAGTAAAGGGTGTTGCAAAGAGAGAATCAGGAGCATTAAAGCAAGCTTTAAATGTTTCAACAATGCCATTATTCTACGGAGCAATGACAAACCTTGGATTCTACACAAAACCAGACGGTCCTGTAGACAACTGGGCAACATTACTTCCTGAAGGAAAAATCAAAGAAGCACTAGCTGCTCAAGAAGAAGCTGTTGGACATGCTGTAAGAGATATCGTATATTGTGCAGAACAAATGTATGATGTTGGCGCAGATGGTTTCCAACTTGATACTTCCGGAGCTGCTGGAGATGCAGACTTCTTAGCTGCATTACAAGCAACAGAAGCTATTACTAAAAAATTCCCTAACATGGGCGTTGAAGTAGGTATGGCTGGAGAATTTGTACTAGGTATGCATGGAAAACTTAAATATGATGGAAAGAGACTAGCTGGTCTTTACCCACATGATCAAGTTAAACTTGTAGAAAAAGCTGGTGCAAGCATTTTCGGAGCAGTAGTTAACACAAACTGTAATAAAACATTCCCTTGGAATATTGCTAGAGTATGTACATTCATCAAAGCTTGTACATCAGTATCAAATATTCCAGTACACGCAAACGTAGGTATGGGTGTATGCGGAGTGCCTATGGTTGAAAATATGCCAAGCGACATGATTTCAAGAGCTGACAAAGCTTTAGTTGAAATCGGCAAAGTCGACGGGTTCTAGGTAGGCGTAGGCGATCCTGTCGGAGCTGAAGCTACACATTCAATTTGCGCTGGTATGGGCGGCGTTCGTACTGCTGGAGACATGGTATTACGTATGCAAATTGCTCAAAAGATGAGAATCAACGAGGCAAAGGAATATGTTGCTGAAAAGCTTGGAGTAACTATTGATGAACTTCATGACATAGTTACAATGACTGAAAAAAGAGCTGACTTAGGTCTTGGATTAACTCACGTTGAACCAAGTGCTGAGGAAAACAACGGAATGGCTGCTAAGTTTAAAATTGCAGAAGTACTTGGAATTAAAATAAACTCAGTAGAAAGATTCAAAGAAAGAGCGGGAATAAAATAAATCTGCAAGGAGTAGATTTAGATTAGTTCAACTCGATCTAATACTTAATAATTATGGTGGAAATAGGTTTGCAAGGAGTAGACCTATTCCACCTAAAATTTTAAGAAAAACAATATATAATATAAACAATACAAACTTACTTACAAA
>JAVXAG010000023.1:1253-7578 GCA_036660615.1 Anaerovoracaceae bacterium | reverse complement strand
ATATACTAAAGGAGATAAAATAATGGGTAGAAGAATTCCTTTATGGCAGATATTAATTGTAATTGCATTTATGATAGGATCATTGATGTATACCATAATCGTGGTAGAAGGCTATATGCATTGTGCATTAATATTTTCAGGTGCTTTTGCTGCTTGTATAGCGATTGCTAATGGATATAAATGGTCATTTCTAGAAAAAGGTATTTTAAGAAACATAGATAGTTCGATGCAAGCATTGCTTATCCTACTGACAGTAGGTATGCTTATCGGTACATGGATTGCCGGTGGCGTGATACAAACAATGATTTATTATGGACTTATGATCTTAAATCCTAAAATATTCCTTGTTGCGGTATGCATTATCTGTTCAATAGTTTCACTAGCGACAGGTTCAGCATGGACAACAGCGGGTACGGTTGGAATTGCCTTTATGGGCATAGGTACAGCACTAAATGTGCCGGTAGCAATGACTGCTGGTGCAATCGTTTCCGGAGCATACTTTGGTGATAAAATGTCACCACTTTCAGACTCAACAAACTTAGCAGCTGCTATGGGTGGAGCAAATTTATTTGACCACGTAAAGCATATGTTATGGACAATAACGCCTTCTTACATAATAGCTATTGTTCTTTATGGCATTATTGGTATGAGGTTTGGAGAAGGAACTGCGGATATGAATGCTGTAGTTGAATTGATGAACGGACTAAAAGACAATTTCTATATTTCACCAATACTACTTATTCCCCCAGTATGTGTAATACTTTTGGTAGTATTCAAAATTCCGGCTATGCCTGGATTATACGGAGGAGTTTTGCTTGGAGCAGTATTTGCAATATTATTCCAAGGAGATAATTTTGGTAATTTATTAGGAATTACTATGTACGAAGGATATGTTTCTGAAACAGGCATTGAATTCTTGGATACATTATTGACTAGAGGCGGATTGGTTTCCATGTTCTATTCAGCGGTACTTGTACTTTGTGCAATGGTGCTAGCGGGAATTTTGGACTCTGCGGATATGTTGAATATTGTATGCGAAAAAGTATTGAAGTTCTGTAAATCGACAGGCTCACTAGTATTAACTGTACTTATATCATGTATTGCTTGCAACATTTTGGCAGCAGACCAGTATGTTTCAATCGTTATACCTGGTAGAATGTTCAAGGAAGAATTTGAAAATAGACATCTAAAGAACAAGAACCTTTCAAGGTGCCTTGAGGATGCCGGAACTATTACCTCTGGGTTAGTACCTTGGTCAACTTGTGGTGCATATATGACTACAACACTAGGTGTCCCAACGGCGGCATATTTCCCATATGCATTCTTAAATCTAATCAATCCATTTGTTTCATTATTCTATGGTTTTACAGGAATAACTATGGAAAAAATGTCAGACGAAGAGTTTGAAGCGGTGATGAGAAAAAGGGAATTGGACAAGGAACTTGCACAGGCTGATTAATTAAAAAAATAACAAACAATTTTGTGGAATGATTTTCTAAAGGCAACAAAAAAGTTGCCTTTAGAAGTAAAAACCATAGCCAAACTTGCGAAAACGTGGTAAAATTAAGTTGTATGTTAATGCGAAATATTGACTAACAATAGACACTTTTTGGGAGGCGAAAATAATTGGACAAAAATGAATTATACAGAAGAGCAAAGGATGCAATAGTTGATGCGGATGAGACAAAAGCGATGCAGATTATTGAAGAAGCAAAAAATGAATGCTTGGACCTGCTAGATTTATTATTGTCTGGATTTGGCGAAGGAAATCAAGAAATCGGATATAGATTTGATAAAGGCATACTTTCGTTGCCAGAGTTAATCTACGCAGCCGAGGTTATGAAAAGTGTCACAAATTGTATATTAGACTCTTTAGATGGTGACGATGAATTAAGACGCAGTTTTACTAAAAAAGGAACTATTTTGCTTGCAACAGTAGCAGGAGATGTTCATGATATCGGTAAAGGAATAGTTGCTTCAACGCTGCGAACAGCAGGGTTTGAAGTTGTGGATTTGGGTTGTGAAGTACCGATAGAGGTCATACTCGAAGAAGCAGAAAAACGTAACGTAGACATCATAGGAACAAGTGCATTACTAACTTCTACAATGACAGAACAGCGAAAGTTGGAAAAATTGTTAGAAGAAAAAGGTGAGAAATCTAGGTTTATCACTATGGTAGGCGGAGCACCTTGTACACCAAGATGGGCAAAGAAGATAGGCGCCGGCGGATACAGTGAAGATGCAATTGATGCTGTAAAAGTCGCTTTGCAACTAATTGAAGATAAAAAGAAAGAGGATAATCATGAGTAAAGAATTAATATTTCAAACATTAAGACACGAAAAAACAAATGAAATTCCTTGGGTTCCTTTTGCAGGAATTCATGTAGGAAAAATCAAAGGCTATACAGCAGAAGAAATTTTAAAAGATGAAGATAAATTAGTAGAATGCTTAATAGAAGCAAATAAATTATATACACCAGACGGCTTACCTGTAATATTTGACCTACAAGTTGAAGCTGAAATCCTAGGTTGCGATTTACTTTGGGCTCAAAATAACCCACCTTCAGTAAAATCACATCCATTAGCAGGAGAAAAAACTATTCCTTGTAGCTGCAAAATCCCAACTGAGGAATCCGGAAGACTTCCAATGATTCTTTCAGCAATGAGAAAAACAAAAGCTGCAATCGGTGAAGATACAGCTCTTTATGGATTAATATGTGGTCCATTTACATTAGCTTCTCACTTAAGAGGAACAGACATTTTCATGGATATGGTTTCTGACCCAGCATATGTAAAAGATTTAGTAAATTATTGTGCCCAAGTAGAAATTGCTGTTGCACAGATGTATATAGATGCAGGAATGGATGTAATTGCAGTAGTTGATCCACTTGTATCACAGGTATCACCAAAGCACATAGACAAAATGTTATCAGAAGGATTCAAGGCAATATTTGACTATGTAAGAGCAAAAAATGTATATTCATCATTCTTTGTATGTGGTAATGCTACAAAACAAATCGATGAAATGTGCAAAACAGGCCCAGACAGCGTATCTGTTGACGAAAACGTTAACTTGGCTGTTGCAAAGGAAGTTACTGACAAATACAACATTACAATTGGCGGAAACATTCCACTAACTACAACAATGTTACATGGAACACAAGAAGACAATATGAAGACTGTAGTTGATTTAATCGATTCAGTTGACCCATTCAACTTGATTATAAGTCCAGGATGCGATATGCCTTATGACACACCAATTGAGAACACTATCGCAGCTGCTCAGGCAGTAAAGCATACTGACAGTGTAAGAAAGTTAATTGAAAACTACGAAGTAGTAATTGACGATTCAGATATCGAAATTCCAGATTATGCAAACTCAGAAAAAGTAATAATTGAATTATTCTTACTTGATCCTGAACAATGCGCAGCATGTACATATATGCTTGCCTCTGTAGTTGATGCATATGACGAAATCAAAGACATTGCAGAATATAGAGTTTACAAGTACTTCATTAAGGATGACATAGCAAGAACAAGAAAAATGGGAATTGCGAACCTTCCTACAATGTGTATAAACGGAGAACAGAAATTCATATCAATAATTCCATCAAAGGAAGAATTGCTTGAAGCTGTAAAGTCATACGTTAAATAAATTATATTGTAATGAACATAAGGTGGTAGGTCGTTTGGCCTATCACCTTATTTAGCAAAGAGGTGGATATGGATAATATGAAGTTGGTTTTTGATGAAGAAAAAGCTTTCCCTTTGGCAGAACAAAGATTTATCGCGACTTGTGGTTTTGATATGACCACAGCAAAACACAAAAAAATGATGAATATGGGGCTAAAGGTTAGAGAAGATGGTGTCGACGGTATCAAAATCCAGGCATTGGTAGAGCATTATAATGGTGATGTTTTTAAGGATCACAAAATAGCTGTCAATGGTGCTGAAATATTTTGCAACTTTTTTGAACAGATTCCCGATGAAGCAGTTGACGGAATATACTTTTACATAATAACTGCTGGTGAGTGCAATTTTTCTAGTGAAGAAAACATTATGGATTTCCTTTATGCGGACATATGGGGAACTAGTTATGTTGACGCTGGCGTTGAACTTTTGGAAAAGAAATTAAAGGAAGACTTGGACAAGGACAAATATCTTTCGGTATGTTTTGGACCGGGTTATTTTGGTATGCCTGTAATTGAAACTAAGAACTTCTTTGAAATATTAGATGGTAATGAAATAGGTGTTCAGGTCAAGGATAGTGGATTGATGATTCCACAGAAAACTTGTTCGGGACTTTATTTGGTTTTGAACAATAATGATATAGTATTTGAAAAAGACTGTATGAAATGTCATGGCAACAAATCGGGTTGTCAATTTTGTAGGACAAAGCAAAGCAAGCAATAGGCTGGCTTTTGATAGAGCGAGTAATGGATCATAATTTAGAGAAAGGCGGAAATATAGAATGAAAATAACATTTATGCCACAGAACATAACGGCAACAGCCAACAAAGGAGAGACGATTTTGGAAGCGGCAATTCGGGCTGGAGTAAATATAGATGGAAATTGTGCAGGTGTAGGAACTTGTGGAAAATGCAAGGTAAAAGTAGTTGCAGGTCAATTGACAGAAGCAGCGGATCATCACCATAAATTAACTCAGGGCGAAATTGACAATGGATACAGACTGGCTTGTTGTCATATGGTAACTGATGGAATGGTAATCGAAATGCCGGAATCTGAAACCACTGCAGCAAGAAAGAAAAAAATGATAAAACTACCTATGGGTTTTGAGCATAACAGTTTGTTCCGCAAAGTATTTGTAACTGTTGAAACATCTACTTTACGAAATCAACAAAGTGATGAGGCAAGAATTCGTTTGGCACTTGGGGACAAAGATATTTTCTTTGCACCGGAAGTGTTATTTGATTTACCTACTGTACTTAAAGATAATAATGAGGTAACTGTTACAATTGAAGACGATAAAATTATTCATGTTGAAAAAGGCGACACTACAAAAGAACTTTATGGTATCGCAATTGACATTGGAACTACAACGGTTGTAGCTATGCTTTGGAATTTAGCAACGAAGGAAATGACTTCTGTATCGGCAGTAACAAATCCACAAGGAGCTTTTGGGGCTGATGTAATTTCAAGAATAACTTATGTAATGGAAGATAAAGCAAATTTGGCAAACATACACAAAGTTATTATTGATTGTATCAACCAAGCCATCGCTGAGTTCAAGTCTGAAATTGGAATAAAGAGTGAAAACATTTATGATTTTGTAGTGGTTGGTAACACAACTATGAGTCATATTTTCTTAGGAGTTAGTCCAGAACAACTGGCGGTATCTCCTTTTGCACCGGTATTTACTCATGGAGTTGACATAGAGGCTCAAAAACTTGGAATTGATGTTAGTCCAACTGCAAATGTACACCTAATGGCAAATATTGCCGGACATGTAGGTTCGGACATTACTGCTGGCATTATCACTACGGATCTGATGAAAAAGGACAAGGGACATTTGTTTATCGATATAGGAACAAATGGTGAAATTGTTTTGACAGGAAATGGCAGAGCGGTAACCTGTTCTACTGCTGCTGGCCCAGCTTTTGAGGGCAGTTCTATTGTCCAAGGAATGCGTGCGGCAAGAGGTGCTGTAGAAAGAGTTGAAATAAATGAAAAAAGTGTTACAATAAAGACTATAGGTGATGTTACACCTATCGGAATTTGTGGCTCAGGAATAATAGATGCTGTAGGCGAATTGATTAGAACTGGAATTGTTGACAAATCAGGCAGGCTTCTAGGCAAAGAAAAGCTTAGAAAAAAAGGTATTAGTGAGGAACTTCTTCAACATATCATAGAAACTGAAAGTGGAAACAATTTTGCGCTTTTCTATAATGATGGCAAAGAGGAAGATATTGTAATCACTCAAAAAGATGTCAGGGAAGTTCAACTAGCAAAAGCAGCTATTTCAGCAGGTATAGCTATAATGATGAAGGACATTGGCATTACAACTGATACTTTGGAAAGAATAAGTATCGCTGGTGCTTTTGGAAATTACATAAGCAATGACAGTGCAATTAACATTGGGCTGTTGCCAAATATTTCTGATGAAAACATTTATTCTCTTGGTAACTCAGCTGGAATTGGTGCTTCTATGGCACTGCTTTCTGTTGATTCAAGAAATGAAGCGGAAAAGGTAGCTAGGGAAATTGAACATATTGAACTTGCTACTAGACCAGAATTCCAAGATCAATACTTATTAGCAATGAGATTTTAATAGCGCAAATACGACAATAGTTAAGAGCGGAAAGTC
>JAVXAG010000023.1:0-1153 GCA_036660615.1 Anaerovoracaceae bacterium | reverse complement strand
GAAAGTCTGATGCGGTTTCAATTATATTAAAGGTAGGGCGGATTTATTTCAGCCGTTAGTCTATGTGGAGGAAGAAAATGCAAAATAATAATGAATCAGAGATTTCAAGAAAAGAATTATTAGAAGTAATGAATGGAGACGATGTCGATATGCTTCAAAGCTTATTCAAGGAAGCAAGGAAGGCACGTACCCAAGTCCTGGGAGACAAAATTTTTGCTTATGGATTTGTATATTTTACTACTTACTGCAGAAACAACTGTAATTTCTGCTACTATCGCAAGTCAAATGACATAGAACGATATAGAAAAACATACGATGAAATCCTAGAAACCTCCAAAAGTTTAATTGATTCTGGTGTAAACTTAATTGACTTAACAATGGGTGAAGATATGGTTTACCACAAGGAAGAATTTAAGACTGTGGTTGATATTATCAATGTAATAAAGAAAGAATATGACACGCCAGTAATGATTTCGCCAGGAGTTGTAGACAAAAAAGTGATTGATAAATTTGCTGAAGCCGGTGCGGACTGGTATGCGCTTTATCAAGAAACTCACAACAAGGAATTGTTCTCAAAACTGAGAATCAACCAAAGTTATGACGAAAGAATGGATTCAAAGCTATATGCAAGGGACAAAGGAATGCTAATTGAGGAAGGCCTATTGACTGGTGTTGGCGAATCAAATGAAGATATTGTGGATTCTCTTTTGAAAATGGGAGAAATCGGTGCCAATCAAGTGCGAGTTATGAGTTTTGTACCTCAAAAGGGAAGCCCTATGGAAAACTTTGAGGAACCAGACAGAATTAGGGAACTAAAGATAATCGCACTGATGAGATTGCTTTATCCAACAGCTTTGATACCTGCTTCTCTTGATGTCGATGGCATTGACGGACTCCAAGACCGAATTAACGCAGGCGCAAATTTAATAACTTCAATCATTCCACCAAAATCAGGATTTATGGGCGTTGCCCACAATACAATGGATGTGGACGATGGAGGCAGAACCGTTAAAGAAGCCACAGCAATACTAAACAGAATGGGGCTTCGCATTGCAACAAAAGACGAATACAAAGAATATATAAAACAATTCTAATAAAAAAACAGCTTTCAACTTGGGAGCTGTTTTTAATTGGCCATGGCCAAAGGGCGAGG
>JAVXAG010000022.1:0-19504 GCA_036660615.1 Anaerovoracaceae bacterium | reverse complement strand
TACTATAGCTAATATCAATTGATAATACTTACGATATATAGAAATAGTAGAAACATTGTAACATAAATCAAGTGGTTTGTATTGCTAATATTTGTACTATTTGATATACTTTATAGTAATAACTTGGAGAAAATGAGAAAAAAGAAGTTGGAAGGTAAAGAAAATGATTGATTATAATTTGACAGAAAAATTTAGTGGTATGAAAGATATGACAGATCTAAGGGCTATGTTGAAGAGATCGGCTGATATATATGGAGATAAGATAGCTTTTTGCACAAAGGTAAAAGACAAAATCACAAAAGAAATTTCATACATTAATACGAGTTACATAGAGATGATGGAACAAATGGCATGTCTTGGAACTGCATTAATTAAAAAAGGATATAAAGGAAAGAGAATCGCAGTAATTGGTGAAAATAGTTACAATTGGGTTTTGAGCTATTTTGCGGCGATTTGTGGAGTTGGCGTAATTGTACCACTTGACAAAGGACTACAAAAAGATGAAATATTAAGCTGTATAGAAAGAAGCAATACAGAAGCAATATTCTATGATAAAAAGCAAAAAACTGTAGTGGAAGAAATCTTTAATAGCGGAGAAACTAATTTGTCCATGATGGCAGCATTAGACTTTGAGCCAGAAACAGGAGAAAACCTACAGAACTTGTTAAAAATAGGCAAAGAAGAAATAGAAAAGGGAAATAAACAATACATCGATGCTGAAATTGATCCTGATGCAATGGCGTTTTTGCTGTTCACGTCAGGGACAACATCACAATCAAAAGCAGTAATGCTTTCACATAGAAACTTTACAAGTTGCATATATGGAATGAATTGTTTCGAACTATTCTTTGAAGACGATGTAAATATGATGATTTTGCCACTGCATCACTGTTATGGAATGTCAGGATTATTAGTATTTTTATCACAGGGAATGAAGAATGTATTCTGCGATGGACTAAAATATGTATCTGCCAATATGAAAGAGTATGGTGTATCAGTAATAATGAGCGTACCACTTTTACTTGAGAGTATGTATAAAAAGATTACAAAAGCCATCGAATCGCAAGGAATGACAAAGAAAATTGCTTTTGGATTGAAAGTTTGTGATATTTCCGATAAACTTGGGATACACTTAAGAAGAAAGATATTTAAACCAATAATCGACCAACTTGGTGGAAGAATGAGATTTATCATTAATGGTGCGGCAGCACTAGACCCAGTTGTTTCCAAAGGCTTAAATGATTTTGGAATATTGACAGTACAAGGATATGGTTTGACAGAGACAGCACCTACAATTTCTAGCGAAAACTATCAATATTTGAGACCGGGATCAGTTGGAAAAGTAATGCCTAACGTTGAAGCTAAAATAGTTGATCCAAACGAAGAAGGAATCGGTGAATTAATTGCAAGAGGCGACAATGTAATGGCGGGATATTATGATAACGAGGAAGCTACGGCGGAAGTAATAAAAGACGGTTGGTTCTATACTGGCGACCTTGCATATTTTGACAAAGACGGATATTTGTTTATTTGCGGAAGACAAAAAAATGTTATCGTTATGAAAAATGGTAAGAATATATATCCTGAGGAAATCGAAAATCTAATAAATACATTGCCATATGTAAGTGAAAGCATGGTCTTCCATCAGGAAAAAGCCAACGAACTTGTAATATGTGCAAAGGTGGTTTACGATACTGAATATCTAAAAGAAAAAGGACTTACATATGACCAACTTAAAGATAAATTACATCAAGATATGACAGAAATTAACAACACTATGCCAGCATATAAAATGGTAAAACGTTATTTTCTTTCAGATATACCAACAATAAAAACTACTACTCAGAAGACTAAGAGAAAAGACGAAATGGAACAAATCTTAAGGGAGTTGCAGAAGGAGGAGAACAATGCAAAATTTTAATTATTCAATTCCAACCAAAATTCATTTTGGAAAGGGACAAATCAAACAATTATCCAATATTAAAGAATTTGGCAAGAGAGTCCTAATGGTTTATGGAGGCGGAAGTATAAAGAAAAATGGCCTTTATGACAGTGCGATGAGGATTTTAAAAGAAAATAATATTGAAGTATTTGAACTTTCTGGAGTAGAGCCAAATCCAAGAATAGAGTCAGTTAGAGCTGGGGCTAATCTTTGTAAAGAAAAGGCTATAGATGTTGTACTTGCAATAGGTGGAGGCAGCACAATTGATTGTTCAAAGGTAATTGCAGCAGGCGCAAAGTATGATGGAGATCCTTGGGATTTAGTACTTGATGGTTCAAAAATTAAAGCAGCTTTGCCAGTTGTAGCAATTTTGACTTTGGCGGCAACAGGATCAGAAATGGACGGGTTTGCAGTTATTTCCGATATGGGGAAAAATGATAAATTAGGCACAGGAAGCGAACTAGTAAAACCTGTATTTTCCATAATGGATCCAGAATATACTTTTTCTGTATCAAAGAAACAGACAGCGGCAGGTACAGCAGATATTATGAGTCATGTGTTTGAAGTATATTTTACAAAAGAAAAAGATGCATTTATTCAAGCTAGACTATGTGAGTCAGTGCTAAAAACTTGCATAAAATATGGACCTATTGCTGTAGAAAATCCTGAAGATTATGAGGCGAGGGCAAATCTTATGTGGGCATCAAGTTTGGCTATAAATGGATTGCTTTCATATGGTTCTGACGTTGAGTGGGGTGTTCATCCAATGGAACATGAGCTAAGTGCATTCTATGATATAACCCATGGTGAAGGTCTTGCAATACTTACACCACCTTGGATGGAATTTGTATTAAGTGACAATACACTATATAAATTTGTTGAATATGGAGTAAATGTTTGGGGTATTGATGCGCATGATGGAGACTGGCACATTGCCAAAAAAGCAATAAAGCTGACTAAAGAATTTTTCGCTAAATTGGAACTGCCAAAGACATTGACTGAAGTAGGCATAGGTGATGAAAATCTAGAAATTATGGCAAAGAAACTTGATGGAACTCTTAACGATACATTCGTACCACTTCCAGAGAAAGCATTGATAGAAATTTATAGAGCATCATTATAAAAGTCAAAACATCAAAACAATTAATAATTAAGCGGAGTGAAACATAAGTAAAATGTGTTTCACTCTTTTTTTGTGCGCCTAATCATTTGATTTAATAACAATCTTATGATCTAAAAATAATTATATCTTCTCCAATTTTTACAATTGAATTCCATGGAAGTTGGAGAGATTCGTGACTTTGAGCATATCGACTTTTGCTCTGAAAGTTTGGCACTAACAAAGCATTTATTGTCCCATCTTTTTCATCAAAGAGCATTTCTGCATCCCAAAACTTCCCATGGCGACTGCCTTTTGTCAAATCTACGATTTCTTTATCACCAATTTCACTTAATAGCATAATTTACACATCCTTTGCAAATAATATCTATAAATATATTGCGAAAGGTTGATAAATATGAGTGAAGAAAAAGAAAATCAAAAAGAACTTAATGAGGAAAAAGATGAATCTCAAAATTTGATAAAAGAACTTGGTCTTTTGACTACTGGAAATGGCTTTAAAAGTGATTACCAATACATTCCCATAGTTGGCTGTATCGAGGGACACACCGTTATGCCAGCTGAGAATAAAACGACAAAATATGAACACTTGATTCCACAACTTATTGCTGTTGAGGAAAATCCAGATATAAAAGGGTTGCTTCTAATTCTCAATACTGTAGGCGGTGATGTGGAGGCAGGATTGGCTTTGGCTGAGTTGATATCAACCATTTCCAAACCCACAGTTTCATTAGTAATCGGTGGAGGACACAGCATTGGAATACCCCTTGCAGTTTCTACAGATTATTCTTTTGTCGCAAAGACAGCCACCATGACTATGCATCCAATTAGGACATCGGGGACACTGATTACGGCAGATGCAACATTTGAATATCTGAGAAAAACTCAGGAACGAGTCGTTGATTTTATTGTGGAGCATTCACATGCAAAAAAAGAAGTTATTGAAGAGAAAATGAATACTACTGGAAATATGTCAAACGATGTGGGAACGGTGCTTTTTGGACCAGATACAGTAGAGATAGGTTTGATGGATGAAATTGGAGGTTTAATGGGGGCAATGAAAAAATTGAAAGATTTAGCAAATAGTGTAAAATAATTGTAATAATATGGTTGACAAATATTGGAAATGAGCTTATACTACATTCATATCAGGAGGTAATATATGGAAATTATTAGAGTAGCAATCAATCTGGAAGACAAGAAATTTGCTAAAGCGCTGGCAAAAGCATTGTCAAGAGAAACCAGTACAATGGAATTTTATGTCGATTATAATGGCGCCAACATCGACGATTTTGATATGGTATTAGTTGATAAAAATCAGACAGTTGCTAACTATGTGGAATTGGTCAAGTATCCTGATGATGAAAATATCTATGGGGAACCACCATATAAGGTGTTTAAATATAAAGAAAGTGGGTCTTTTGCTAAAGGCCTGCTTTTTGTATATTTTAGATTAACTGGGCATGTGGTGGAAAACAGAGAAAATGGAGCAGCAAGAATAATTTGCTTTGCTCAGATCACAGGAGGGAGTGGTGCAACATCAGTTTCATTGGCTACGGCGAGAACACTTTGCAGTACATATGAGAAAAAGGCCATATATATCAATTTATCTGTAATGGATGATTCTGTAAAGTACATAAAGAGTTCTTTGCCTCAGTCAATGGCAAAATTAACTTATTATTTGAGCATAGATAGGGATTTTCCAATGGAAAACTTTATCGAGGAGTGGCAGGACAATGTGGATTTTATAAGGCACAATGGACAGACTCGATATCGGTTGCTGAAAGCAGATATTCTGAAAAAGTTGATAACTAAAATCGATGCCTTGGCAAAATACGATTACATAATTATTGACATGGGAAATTCATTTACCGAGGAAAACTTATGGATTATTGAAAATGCTGAAATGATATTTATACTAAAAAAACCAAACGAAATTATTCCTAGGGTGTATGAAAAAAATATCTTTGACTCTATAGAAAATCATTGCAATGTCAATGAAATCAAGACAATAGCCCCGCTGTCTTTTGAAGACAACCTAGAGGGAACTTTTGTCAAAATAGAAGGAGATGACGTCATACATATTGACCTTGGAAAGGAATTTGGTAGAGAAATAAAAGAAATAGCTGAAGAAATTATAAGAAATAGTAGAGTGAAAATCACAGAGGAAGGAGAAATAAATAATGATAAGTGATGAAAAGTATAGGAAATATATTTTTATGAAGCTGGAAGAAATCAGAGGTCGATTGAGTTGCCTTTCGGAAATAATAAGCGACATGGATGTTTTGGAATTGATTGAAGAAGAAGTCTTTGACTCAGAGGATGAATTGGACTGTCCAATGGAATATTTTGAGGAAATCATAGACCAGATTTTTACTAAATTGAGATGCAGATTAGGAGTGTTACAACCCTTAATCGATGACGATAAGATAAATGAAATAATGGTAAATGGTCCGGATAACGTGTTTATAGAACGAGATGGAAAGTTAAGTAGACACAACATTGCCTTTGACTCAGTGGAGGAGCTAGAAGAAATAATCAGAAACATTGCGGCAGGCGTACATAGAGAAATAAATGAGATGAATCCTATTGTAGATGCAAGGCTTCCCAGTGGTTCTAGGGTAAACGGCGTATATAAAAATGTGGCAATAAATGGGCCGATTTTGACCATTAGAAAGTTCAGAAAAAAGAATATTTCAATGAGCCAATTGGTGCAATATGGGACGTTGACTAGAGAGTGTGCATGCTTTCTCGAAACGTTGGTCAGATGCGGTTATAACATTTTTGTTAGCGGAGGAACGTCGTCTGGGAAAACAACTTTTTTAAATGCTTTGTCGGAGTATATACCTAGAGGAGAAAGGGTAGTTGTTATTGAAGATTCGGCGGAGCTGAAGATGGATCATATCGAAAATTTGGTTCAGATGGAATGTCATAATGCCAATGCAATGGGGCAAGGCAGTGTGACTATGGATATGTTGATTAGGACTAGTTTGAGAATGAGGCCGGATAGAATTATTGTCGGGGAGGTAAGGGGTAAGGAAGTGGCTCAGATGTTGGACGCTATGAACACTGGACACGATGGCTCTTTCTCCACAGGGCATGGAAACTCAGTCTATGGAATGTTACGCAGGTTGGAAGCAATGTATCGTATGTCAGTTGACATTCCAATGGACGCAATAAGGGCTCAAATCGTCGAGGGAATGGACATTATCATTCATCTAGGGCGAATGTCTGATGGAACAAGAAAAGTGGTTGAAATCGCCGAAATTATCGATTATGAAAAAGAAAAATATATTATCAATCCACTTTTTAAGTTAAATGACCAAATGATTCTTAGTTATACAGGAAATCCAATAAAAACTAGGGATAAGCTTAGGCTAAGAGGCAACGAAGATGATCTTAGATTATGATGAATATCATCTGTCCACCATAGAGAAAAGAAAACTTTCTCTGGCGGTAGTGCTACTGCTGGCGACTGTATCAATAATCTTCTACAATACCTTGTTTCCAGTGGTGTTTAGCCCTCTGGCATATATCTTGGGGATCAAGCATCTGGAAGAAATTTTGGCAGTCAAAAGAAAAAACAAGTTGCTCTTGCAATTCAAGGATTTTCTCTACTCAATCTCATCATCAGTGGCAACAGGAAGACATATGAGTCAAGCCATCGAAGAGGCAAAAGTCAATCTAAGGGACATCTATTCGGATAAAGATTTGATTATGCTTGAGATATCAGAAATGAGCAATAGACTAAAGAAGGGAAACCAAGTTGATTCTCAGGTTTTGAAAGATTTTGCTAAGAGATGCAAACTGGAAGACGTAACGGATTTTGTGGAGATTTACAACATTTGCAAAACCACAGGAGGCAACTTGATTTTAGCGGTGGACAAAGGAGCAAATATCATTGGAGATAAGATAACCATAGAAAACGAAATACGTACAATGACTTCACAGAAAAAGTTCGAAGGAAAAATAATTACTGCCATGCCAATAATAACAATACTGTTTTTGAGAATGATGTCACCTGATTACCTTGAGATTATGTATGTGACACTAGGAGGACGTGTCCTTATGACATTTGCACTTTTGGCAACGGGTTTGGCATATTTGGCAATAGAAAGGATTACAACAATTGAAGTTTGATTTTTTTAGAGAAAATAAGAAAAATATCATAACTTTGGCAGTAGGTTTGCTGATGGTTTTGGTGCTACAAATTGTTTCAGGCTATGGCGATTCAAATGATTTTGTCAAGAATAGAAAAGGTGAAATTGTAGGGATTGTCTGGGATCAAAGTGGCAAAACCACCAGTCATCAGTTGGTTGTTTCCGCAGAAAAAGGAAAACTGAAAATAAAGAAAGACGTGATCATCAGTTTTGATGATTCAGACAAACAAAAAGCAGATTTGTCATTAAATCAGGAGACGGAGGAGCAGAAAGTAAATCGTGAAATTAATAATGTAATAGATGGAATCGAGGAAACCCAATCAGGTAGGGCAATGTTGCCAAGTACCGTTGGCGATGGAGTAAAACTGAGATGGTCCACAAGTAAAAACTATGATTTTCTATACATAATGCTCATCTTTCTTCTGGTGATTTTGGCAATGTATTTTAACTGGCGTGATAAAGATAAACGAATTGAAAAAAAGAGAAAATATATAATAAGACAGTTCTTGCCATGTTTCATAAATCAACTTTTGTTACTGCTCAACAGTGGGTTGATATTTGTCGATGCTTTTGAAAAAATTTGTCAGGGATATAGACAGAGAGAGCCAGACAAGAGCAATTATTTTATAAGGTTGATAGTAGAAATAGACGACGAGGCAAAGAACCAAAACAAAAACCCTATAGTCATATTGAATAACTATGGGAAAAAAAGTAACGTGAAAGAATTTGCCAGGGTTACCAGCATTATTTTGGATAGCCAGTACAAAGGCATAAATCTATCAGGAAAATTGGAAATTGAGGGAGAGATACTTTGGCAGAACAGAAAGAAATTGGCTGAAGAAAAAGGAAAATTGGCCGAAACAAAGTTAACCTTCCCACTAGCAGTTTTGTTGCTAGTATTAATCGTAATTACAGCGGCACCAGCAATTATGCAGATATAGGAGGAAAAAATGTTAAGAAACAAAAAAGGGATGGAATTAGTTCAAGTGGCAATACTTGTGGCAATCGCAGTAGCACTTGGGATTATTTTCAAGACGGAAATAACGGAATTTGTCAACAATACATTCAGCAACTTAAATGGCAAGGCTTTTAGCTAACAAGAGGGGGGAGGAAATGGTTGAGGCAAGTATAGTTATGCCGATAATCATTTTGATGGTACTCAGTCTTATACTGCTAATAATTCATTTTTTTAGTTGTATGAATACCCAAGTTGAAATCCATGAAAAATTAATAAACCAGGCGGACTCTATGAAAGTTACATATAGGCAACTGTCTTTGGAGGAGGAAGTTTCTTCAAAGATGGGAGGCCTTGTGACCAAGGTATTTGATAAGAGAATCTCCGCCCATTACTATGAAATAAGAGAGATAAACCTAATAAGGCTAGAGGACAAGGTAGATGAATTTACAGAGGAGTAGAAAAGGTTCAGTAATAATAATGATCATGCTTTTCTTTTTATCGCTAATAATTTTGATATTTGCATTTACAAATGCGTCAAAGGAAATAGGGGTAAAGGGCAGTGTTAATTCTTTGGGACGTTTATGGGCAAATTCAATTTTAGGAGAATTTGACATAAATCTACAAGGGAGATATGGATTGTTTGGATTTTATGGATTTGAAAAAGACATTTCCTCCAAACTGGACTATTATGCAAACTACTCGTTTCAAGAGAAGAAATACATAGATTGGGGTGGTTGCAGCTGTAGTTTATATGATTATTCCCTTGGAAATCCCAATAATGTGAAAAAACAAATCGTTGAAGTAGGCAAGCTAAATCTTGTAACCAAGGAAGACGCTGCGGAGCAGAGCCAAATGGAGGATAGGGATATAAACAATAAAAAAATCCTGATGAGTCTTCCGTCAAGTGGTATGGATAACAGTTTGGACCTTGACAAGATTGGCGATACAATAAAGAACCTAAAAAGTTTGGAGGGAATTGCCACCTATGGAAGTGAAAAATTCTTTATAAATACATATATAAAAAATTACTTTAAGAACAATATAAATTCCAAAGGCCTTGGAGAAACATACTTTAGAAATGAAATGGAATATATCATCGGAGGCAACTCAAAAGATAGGCAGAATCTGAGTAACGTCAAAATCAAAATAATTGCTATTAGAAACGTTCTAAATTTTGCTTATCTAATGACCGATGAAACAAAGAAACAAGAGGCAATTGTAGCGGCTCAGTTAATTACTCCAGGGCCTGTCAGCCTTGCAACCCAAATGGCAATTTTGGAAGGGTGGGCTCTTGTAGAAAGCAGTCGTGATTATAGCAGTTTGATTGACGGTAAGAAAGTACCTTTTATGAAAACAAAAGAAACTTGGGGGAGAGATGATAATAGTGAAGATGAAAAAGGGACATACTATGAAGATTATCTCATGTCATTAATTTGTTTTGTAGACGATAATGTTAAGCTCCTTAGAATTATGGATTTGATCCAGATTAATATGAAGTTTTTATACTATGGAGATTTTTTGATTAGTGAATACAGCAGCGGTTTGAATTATAAAATGCAGGTGAATGGAAAAAACTATGAGTTTAATGGAGAGTATTAAGAATAGAAAAACAAGGTGGAATAAGAGAGGTGTCTACATTGTAGAGGCGGTAATAATAATGCCGATTTTCATAATGGCGGTAACTGCATTGGTTTCCATGATTCCAATTATAGGGAGTGCAGAAAATGTGGTTTTTACCGTTGCAGACGAGCTGCACCTAGCTGATGCAAAGGCACATTTTGCAGAAATTCAGTTGTCATTTCCTTTTAAGGTTAAGAATAGAATATTGGAGGAAAATAGTAACATCAGTTCTTTTAGAGTAAAAGATTACAGGTACAAGTATTCGGACAGGGGTATTGACGATTTAATATCAGCGGAAACTATAACTGTTTTCCACGAGAAAAATCCGGTGTCTCTTTTCGACAAAGTTGAGTTTTCAACCAAGATTCTATCAAGGGGATTCACTGGAACAACAAGGACAGTGCCAATCACAGAGGAAACGGAGTTTAAGGAGATAAACGAATATGAACCAGTTTATATTTTCCCAAACTGGGGCAAACGATACCATGGGAAAAATTGTACATATATTGTCGCAAATTGTAGACTCCATTTACTTTCATACAAGTTAAAAAAGGACTACGATTATTGTGAGGTATGTAATTCAAAAGAAGCTTGTATTGGATCACCGGTGTTTTGCTTTGAGAACAGTGGAAAGGTCTATCATTTAGGAAATTGTAAGACGATAAAAAAATACTATATTGAGATAGACAGGGAAGATGCCATAGAAAGAGGGTATTCGCCTTGTACGAAATGTGGAGGTGGCTAAAATTAATAGTAATTTGGAAATAAAATACCATGGAAATGTAATGGAGCAGTATGTGAGAGATATTCTTACACTAGGATTTTGCAGATGTTTTTTCCCTGTTTGTTTTGTCAGAAGTGGGGAGGAGTTAATGGGAAATTATAAAATAAGTGGATATAGGAATGTAGCGTGTATAAAAGAAATAGCTATAGGTGACATTTTGCATTTATTGACGTCATTGATATATGATATTGAGGATTGTGAGAAGCATTTGCTGTTTTGTGATGAATATGAAATAACCAAGGATACTATATTTGTGGATAAAGGATTTAATGATGTCAAAATGATTTACATTCCCTCTGAAAAGGAAATGACTGGGCCGGAGAAAATACTGGAATTAGTTGATTATCTAAAAGAAAAGGCATCAAAAGATGGGCAAAAGTATATGGATGGAGTTATCAAGATGATAGGTGAAGAGGATTGCAACTATGGTACCTTAGTTCATAATATGGAAACAATGGGGCAAGAGGTATACCTTTGCGGAATTGAATGATGTAAAACTGGAGTATTTGACAAAAACCAAAAAAAGAACCGAATAGTCGGTTCTTTTTTGATGCTTATTTAAAACTTCTTTTTTCAGATTTTTTCTTGTCTCTGCAGTTCTTACATCTTTTTGGTTCGTTTTCGAATCCTTTTTCTTTGTAGAATTCTTGTTCGCCTACTGTGAAGATAAATTCTTCGCCACAGTCTTGGCAGATTAATGTTCTGTCTTCCATAATTTCCTCCATAATGAATATATTCATATTAAAATAAATTGGCAGTCGATATTCATAATTGGGAATTTTGAAATTTCAAAAAGATGATCGGACCGATTAATTTAATATATAGTTGTATTATATAGTCTTTATGACCAAATGTCTACATCTTTTTAAAAGTTTATTTAAATAATGTTCTAAATTTACGTAATTGTAAATAAATATGTTAATACAGAACGGAGGAAATTCATGAAAAGAAGACGAGTAAGAAGGTACCAGAGAGGTTTGAAAAATTCTGGGATGAAATTTATAACTTTTGTTGGTATAATGATAATAGCAATAATTCTTGGCTATTTGACTACACGTTTCATTATCGCACCTATAATTGGGTATGATACGGACGTACTTAAGTTAGATTTAACAGGTAAACTAGAAAGTTTGATAGATGTTGACAAAGATCAAGCAGATACAAATGATATAAAAGATAAGAAAAAAGATAGCGAAAAAGATGATAATTTTCAAGATTATGTGATACAATTTGGGGTGTTCTCAGGTGAAGAGAGAGCAGAACAACTAGTAGAAAAATTGAAAAACATAGGGATTACAACTACTGTATTAGAAAAAGACAATCAATATAAAGTTATAAGCAAAATCTTTGATAATAAAGATGAAGCCGTAAAACACTTAAAAGAAATAAATGAGTACAATGTGACTGACGTATTTATCACAGTTATAGAAGATGGAAAGGACAAAACATGATACCTTTATCTACCAGAATGAGACCGGACAAATTAGATGATTTTGTTGGACAAGAGCATTTTATGTACAAAGGCTCTTTGCTTTATAATGCAATAAAGAACAAAACTTTTGATTCGGCAATTTTCTTTGGCCCTTCGGGAACGGGAAAAACAACATTAGCTAGAATTATAGCAAATGAAATGGATAGTAACTTTACCGAAATCAATGCATCGGTAACAGGCACCAAGGAATTGAAAGATTTAATCGACAACGCAAAGATGAAGTTCTTTGGGCTTGAAAAGAAAACTACATATGTATACATAGACGAGTTTCACAGGTGGAACAAGTTGCAACAGGATTCACTACTAAAGGCACTTGAAGAAGGCGTAATAAAGTTTATCGGCAGTACAACAGAAAATCCATATTTTGCTGTGAATAATGCAATTATCAGTAGGGTGAGAAACATATATGAGTTTAAACGACTGGAATCAAAAGATATTAATAAGCTTTTGATTAGGGCTTTGACTGACGAGGAGTTGGGCTTTGGCAAACTTAAAATAAAATATGACAAGGAAGCAATTGGGATTTTAGGCGAATTGTCAAACGGTGATGGTAGAGTCGCATTAGACACTTTGGGTTTCATTATTGATAACCTAAACTTGGAGGATACAATAACTAGAGAAATTGTTTCGGAGGCGATGCAACGAAAAATAGGGTTTTATGACAAAGGTGATGACAGATATAATTTGTTATCAGCATTACAAAAATCTATAAGAGGAAGCGATCCCGATGCGGCAATTCACTATTATGCCAGACTGGTAGATGGCGGTGCAGACATTCAGATGATAGGCAGGAGACTTCTTGTCATCGCCAGCGAGGATATAGGAATGGCATATCCGACGGCAATTTCTATTGTAACGGCATGTGTCCAAGCTGCATTAATGGTGGGAATGCCAGAGGCTGCCATCAATCTAAGTCAAGCCGTAATTCTCTTGGCATCTGCACCTAAGTCAAATGCAGCAAACGAAGCATTTAATGCGGCGTTGTCTGACATTCGAACAAAAAAAATTGACGATGTGCCAGGTCATTTAAAGGATACTCACTATAAAGGGGCAAAAGATATGGGACTTGGTCAAGGTTACAAATATCCACATGCTTTTGGTGGGTATGTAAAACAACAGTATCTTCCTGATAGCCTCTATAAAGAGGGCGTCAAGTATTACAATCCAACTAACAATGGTTCGGAAGGTTCGTTTAAAAAATTCTTAGAAAGTCTTGAGGAAATGTATGAAAGAAATAATAAGGGCTAAAAATTCTGGATTTTGCTTTGGAGTGAGACAAGCTATACAAAAAACTGAGGAACAAATAGAATTGGCTAATGGTAAAAATATTTATACTTGTGGCCCTTTGATTCACAATAGATTTGTAACAGACAATTTAGAGAAACAGGGAGTTGGCATTATATACGCTCCAGAGGAAGCAAAAAAAGGAGATGTGGTAATAGTCAGATCTCATGGGGAGTCAAAGGATTTCTTTGACAAAGCAAAAGCCATGGAACTTGAAATTGTAGATGCAACTTGTCCTTTTGTGACGAAGATTCATCAATTGGTTCACAGAGCATATGAGGAAGGATACAATATTGTAATAATTGGCGATAAAGATCATCCAGAGGTAGAAGGTATTAATGGATGGTGCAATAATTCAGCAATTATAGTAAATAGTGTACTGGAAGCAGAAAATGTCGAAAAAAGCAATTTATTTGTGGTATGTCAGACTACAATAAAAAAAGAATTACTAATAGATGTGGAAAAGGCTTTTGTTAACCATGGTTTATGTGCTATAATTAACAATACGATTTGCAGCGCTACATCAGAAAGACAAAAAAGTTGTCAAGAATTGGCAGCCCAAGTTGATGCTATGGTAATTATTGGAGGGCAAAATAGCTCTAACACAAGGAAATTATACGAAATTTCAAAAAAATATTGCAAAAAAACGTATTTTATTGAAAATAAAACTGATTTACCATTGAAAGATTTGCAGAAATGTAATAAAATAGGATTCGCAGCAGGTGCATCGACACCTGAATGCGTTATTAAGGAGGTTATTGCTAACATGAGTGAAAAAATCACTGAGAACAACGAAGATAATCTAATGATGGATTTAATGGAAGAAATTGAAAAATCATTAAGATTACCACGAACTGGCGAAATTGTTAACGGAAAAGTTCATCAGGTAACTGAAAAAGAAGTTATCGTTAACATGGGTTGCAAAAAGGATGGTATTATTCCAAAAGACGAAGTAACATTGGAAGGAGACCAAAAACTAACTGATTTATTTAAAGAAGGCGAAGAAATCCAAGCAAAAGTTATCAAAACAGATGACGGCGACGGTGGAATCTTACTTTCAAAGAAAAAGCTAGAAGTAAATGAGCATTGGAATGAAATTAATGAAGCTCTTGAAAATAAATCTATTATCAACGTAAAAGTTGTTAAACAAGTTAACGGTGGAGTTATCGCAGCTTTCAAGGAAGTATCCGGTTTTATTCCACTGTCACAACTATCAGAAAAGTTTGTTGAAAACGCTGACGAATTTATGGGACAAACACTAGACGTAAAAGTTACTAGAGTTGATCCTAGAAGAGGAAGAGCAGTATTTTCACACAAGGCAGTTCTTTCAGAAGAAAGACAAAAACTTGTTGCAGCTGTATGGAATGAGTTGCACGTTGATGATGTAGTTGAGGGTACAGTAATGAGATTTACTGATTATGGTGCTTTCATTGACCTTGGCGGAATTGATGGATTATTACATATCTCTGAAATTTCATGGGGTAAACTAAAACATCCACAAGAAGTTCTTGAAATTGGTGAGAAAGTAAGTGTAAAAATCTTATCAATGAATGAAGAAAAAGGAAAGATTTCATTAGGACTTAAACAAACTCAACCTGAACCTTGGTCAATTATTAACGAGAAATACCAAGTTGGACAGATTGTGTCCGGCAAAGTCGTTCAGATCAAAGAATATGGTGCATTTGTTGAATTAGAACCAGGCCTTGATGGACTTGTTCATATTTCAGAAGTAGCACATAAGAGGGTTACAAACATTGCTGATGAACTTACATTGGGTCAAGACGTAGATGCAAGAATCTTAGAAATTGACACAGAAAGAAAGAGAATCAGTTTAAGTATCAAAGAAACTTTGGAAGCAGCACCAGCTGATGATTACCAAGATGATCAACATTATGATGACCAACATTATGATGATGACCAACACTATGACGATGATCAACAGTATGATGACCAACATTATGACGACGACCAACACTATGACGATGATCAACACTATGATGATCAACAAAATGTTGAAAACGTTCAATATGATGATGAAAAGCCAGAGACTGAAGAAACAGAAAAATAGTCTAAAAGAATATTAATAGAAACAGCTGAACCTTGTAATGGGTTCGGCTTTTTTATTTTCACTTTTTTGAAATGTATATAAATATAAACAACTTGAAAATTTTTGAAAAAGTTGGTTATTTATACCTATCATAATTTCATCACTAAAACAAATAATAAGACGAGAAAAAAGAAAGGAGCAAATTATGAAAAAGACTAGGTTTTTTCTTGTAGCTTTATTAATTGTTGTTATGATGTCTTTTGCTGGATGTAGTAGTGATGATATGGATAATGAAAAAGCGCCAAAAGTTGGCGATAATCCTGTTGAAAACTACGATGATCAGTATGATAATGGCGTAAATGACAACGCCGATAAAAATTTGGATAACGATATGAGAGATCATGATTCCACAAAAAATGATGACACAAAGGATACAAATCCAACAATGTAATATGGTTTTAGAAAGGGTGGCTAGTCCACTCTTTTTAGTTACTTAAATATAAATATTTCTCAAGGGGTATTAATTTATTGAATAATAGTTTAAAATGTACATATGAAGAAAAATAATATAGAAATTAATGAAAAATTAATAGGACCATTAAGAAAGAACAAAGCTGGATTTGGCTTTGTTATCCAAGAAGAAGGCGGAGATATCTTTATAGCCAAAAATAACATGGGCGGTGCAATGAATGGAGACACTGTGGAAGTTGACCTTTTGCCTGAAGGACTTTGGACAAAATCAAAAGAAGGAATTATCGATAAAGTTATAGATAGAGCATACACTGAAGTTGTTGGAACTTTTCAGAAGAATAAACAGTTCGGATTTGTTGTCTGCGATGACAAAAAGAATACCGATGATGTCTTTGTAAGACGAGCAGATTTCAAGGGTGCTGAAAGTGGTGATAAGGTTTTGGTAACCATTACAAAGTACCCAGAAGCGAATATCAGCGCAGAAGGTAAAATAACTGAACTCATCTCAAGAAAGGGTGAGGTTGGTGGTGAAATCAAGGCGTTAATAAGAGCCCATGGATTGTTTGAAACTTTTCCTAGTGTGGTAAATGCTGAGGCAAAAGCTAAAGCAAAAGAAGAGATAACACCAGTGGAAATTTCAAAGAGGACTGACCTTAGAAACAAGAAGATAATAACGATTGATGGTGCAACTGCAAAAGATTTGGATGATGGCGTAAGCGTAGAAATTTTACCTAATGGCAACTACCTTTTAGGCGTTCATATTGCCGATGTAAGCCATTACGTTAAGTCGGGCGGGAATTTGGACAGAGAAGCACTAAGTCGTGGTAATAGCGTGTATTTAATCACTCGTGTGGTGCCTATGCTTCCTAAGGTGCTTTCAAATGGCATCTGTAGTTTGAATCCAGAGGAAGATAGATTGACCTTGACCTGTCAGATGGAAATAGACAGCGATGGCAAAATAGTAAATCACGATATATTTGAGAGCATAATCAATTCCAAGGCAAGAATGACTTACGATGATGTCTCGGATATTTTGGAAAATGAAGATAGAGAATTGATCAAAAAATATACTGAAATATATGAAGAAATAAAGAATATGGGAAAACTTGCAGATATTCTTAGAATCAAACGAAAAGAAAAGGGCAGCCTTGATTTTGACTTTGATGAAGCAGAAATTATTTTAGATGAATCAGAAATCCCTGTTGAAATTGGAATAGAAGAAAGAAGAACGGCAAATAGATTAATTGAGGAATTTATGCTTGCTGCAAACAAAACTGTAGCAGAACACTTTTTCTGGATGGAATATCCGTTTATTTACAGAGTCCACGAAAAGCCTGATACGGAAAGAATGTTGATTCTGAAAACGTTTTTATCAGGGTTTGGCATTAACTTGCCTGCGAATCCAGACAATATACACCCAAAGGTGCTAAATGATATTTTGCAAAGTGTTGAAGGACAACCTTATGAGAACATCGTAAGCACTGTAATTCTTCGCTCAATGAAAAAAGCGTTTTATAGTACGGAATGCGATGGACATTTTGGTTTGTCATTCAAGTACTATTGTCACTTCACTTCACCAATAAGAAGGTATCCGGATTTAATGATACACCGAATTATTAAATCCAGCATAAAAGGGGAGGCAGACGAAAAACTTCTCAAAAAATTTAAACAGGATGCCTATAATGCAGCAGAAATTTCTTCATTGACTGAGAGAAAAGCGCAGGAAATGGAACGTGAAGTTGAAAAAATGAAGAAGGCTCAATTTATGCAAGGCAAAGTCGGCGAAGTGTACCAAGGTGTCATTAGTGGTGTGACTAACTTTGGAATTTATGTAGAACTTGCAAACACCGTAGAAGGAATGGTTAGATTAGAAAAATTAACCGATGATTTCTACGATTATGACGAGGGTAAGTATAGAATTGTAGGACGCAATTCAAAGAAGATATATTCTCTTGGGGACACAGTAAATATTGTTGTCCTTGGGGCAAGTCCAGAAGCCAGACAAATAGATTTTGGCATTGCAAAATAAAAAAGTCCCCGATAATTTCAGTTCTGAAAAGTCGGGGATATTTTTATTCTATTTATAACTAGTTTCTAACTATTTTAATCCAAGTTCCATCACCAGGATTTTCGGTACGAACGCTGTTTATTCCATTGCCTTTAGCCATGTATACGATTAATTTGTCACCTTGTTCTTTATAGGTATTCCATGGATCAAAAGTGAAAGGTAAAACGTAATCGTTTACGTGGGTTACAAAGTCTTTTTTGGTTGTGAATAAAGAAACATTGGTATCATTTGGAGTGGAAACATATGCCATAACAAAGTCGCCATTGACTTTATTCTCGCTTTCATAATAGTCGCGGTTAAATATAAATTTAGTTTTGTTTGGTATCATTTCTTTCCAATTAATGATTAGTTCATCATAAGCATATAGAGATAGTTCATACTTACCGTATGTGTCCGCAGATGGATTATGTACCTCGATATATATATCGGAATAATTCTTGCCCAACATAAATGGTTTGTCAAGTTCAATGTCGGTAGCATCGCTCTCAGTCTTTATAGTGTTATCGCTTGTTAGTTTTGTGTTGTTCTCTACAGCACATGACAGATTTGATAATTCCCAGCCATCTGCTAATTTTATGTTTAAATTACCAGTTACTTCATTTGATAATAGTTGAGTACTCCAGCCATGGTTTCTGTGTCCCACAAAATCTTCTGTGCTAATGTTATCCCCATTGAGTTCAATTGATTCAATAACTGTTTTTTCGCAGTCATAACCACTATTTTCGTCTAGAAACTGTTCCAAAGAGCAACTCATTAATAATATTGGAACAAGGAATATTATAAAAGCTAATAATTTTCTTTTCATACTGTACCTCCCAATAATCTAATCTTGAGCTTATCATATACTTGTAGGTGTTACAAGTCAATAAAATACAAAGAATAACAACATTTTCAAATTCATTGACATATAATACACAAATTATGATAATATAGATATACAAATACAACAAAATCTATAATAACTATCATTTTGTTTCTATCGCAGGACAAGTGTGTATTGAAACAATATGTATTAATAGAAAGAGAAGACGGAATACAACGGAGGTACATCATGGGAAAGAAAATTAACATATTAATTATAGTTTTTGCGCTTATTGGAGTACTGGTTTTTGCGAAATGGCCAGCATCTATCCAAAGAGTAATAGATACGTCGATGCCCGAGGCGCTTAGCATTGGAATTACATTAAAGGATTCTGTAGCGAAAAATGACATTGTGCAATTTAGCCAAGGAAAAACTATTTATTCTAAAAAGATAGAAGGCGTAGATAAAAGTGTAATGGGGATTCTTGACGATACAAAATATGCAAGAAGACTTTTTAATGGCGCAAAGATATCAGAAAAAACTAATGGACTAGTAATCGTTCGAATGAAGATTGCAGATAAAACTATAGAAATGGATTTTTATGATGAAAAGAATTTGTCGGTTAACGACGGAATAACGACAAAATACTATATGGCAAAAGACGATATATATTCGGAATTAATGAAGTTCTATGATACAGTAAAACAATAGGTGTGATGAACTTCTAAATTTAAAAGAGGAGGCTATTAATATGTC
>JAVXAG010000021.1:11058-19673 GCA_036660615.1 Anaerovoracaceae bacterium | reverse complement strand
AAATATCTATATTAGTCTATTAGTCACGAAACTTTAGAAGTTGAAAACGACTTGAAACCCCAAGCTTGTGATATAAATTTTGCATATGCTTTTTCAACGTGTGTGGGCTGATACAAAGGGCCTCGGCAATATCCGACGTCGGTATTTCTTCCAAGACCATAGCCAACACTTGGGCTTCACGTTCAGTTAGGCCATATTGATGGATTGTGGCATTGAGTGAATTTGAGTTACTATTCTTCTTAGGCAAAGTGGAAAGATATTCCCTATAAAATCGGCTACTTAAATGTTCGTTAAGACATCTGAACAAAAATACTTCGTCATCGGAGAAATCACCTTGTTCTTTGGTTCTATAAAGAGTAACAAGTCCAAGGAAATGTTCCTCACGAGCCAAGCACATCTCTAGAGAAAAGTGAAGACCATAGGGTTCAAAACAGTTTTTGTAAAGAGCTGTTTCGACTCTTTTTTTATCTTCCAATAGGTCACTGCCCCGAACAACTACTGGCTGCGTACTCATAGCAGTCCATCTACTAAAATCTTCTTGCTCAATAGAAAGATAATTTTCCTCCATATCAAGGAGATTTTCAGGCACACAAACTGGATCGCAAAGTAAATTTTCCGAACCACTGTTATTAGCCATTAAAATACTAGCGCAACTGTTTGGTATTAATGTTTTTATGAGATTTAATGCTGTCAGGCGCATACCATTGAAATCAGAAATATTGTAAATCTGATAAATAATATTATTCATACAAAAAAATTGATTATTTTCCATACTTGAAGCCCTCCCAATACTTATAGCAGTAGTTTAACATTTACAAAAGCAAATGTCTATAAAGTAGTACAAAAAGAGTACTAAAATAAGTACAAAAGTAGTAGAAATACGTTAGATATGGGTAAAAGAGTAGCTTAAATGCATACCAAAGGGTAATTGTAGAAAGCTTTGACTCAGCATATAATAAAACCAAGTTAAAACAAAGAGTCATGAAAGATTAAGAAAGGAGTGGCTATTATGAGAATGGAAGATTTAAGAAATGCAGGCGTAGAAAGATTGTTTGCTGATATGGAGGAACATATGAGTGCAGGAAAGCACTACAAAGAGAGTGAACCAGTATTGGATACATGGTTTAATAACTCCAACATATCCTTAGCGGCGTTTGCTACAATGGTTGAAAGTGATGCTGAAATAGCTGCTGAGCTAGAAGGACGTCACCCAGGACTATCCCAATACTTCGCACAGGCGACAAGATATTATGAAACAGATCAAAAGCTTAAAGGTTTAAGATGCATTTAAAATTGCAACAGAACTATATGAGATAAAGCCTATCCAAAATAAGTAATATAAAGTAAGTAAAAAACACAAAAAATAAGGTGTCCGCTATGGATGCCTTGTTTTTTGTATAGAAAAAAATGGAGCATTATGATATACTTTACAAAACAAAATCACTGAAAAGGGGCGGAACTATGATATTTGGAAAAGCTAAACAAAAGCAGAAGACAGACACAATAATCAATGTACCAAAAGTCTGTGTAAATAACAATTGGGATAGAGAAACATTATTGATGTACTTCACAACAAAGGGAGCAAATTTGCAAGAGCCTTGCCTAAAGAGCATTTTTGAAGAGGCTGATTTGGTGGTTGTGCCAACAGACGACATTGACAGAGATATAAAAGACATAAATGTTTCAGTGGGTTCTGAGAAAAAAGCCATAAGTAAAGAGGGCGAATTTAGAGTCGTAATTTTTCCATATACAAAGGAAGAACCCAGAAAAGACGAACTTGACAAGTTAAAAGAACAGGATGACACATATATAATAGGTTGGTGCGACGGAAAAATATATCCATTGATGAATATAAAAAATCCGGATAAATTTAATCTAAAAGAAAATGATGAAATTATTATAAGGTTAGCTTTGCAAAAGCGAGACGGAAAAGTCATCGTTATAGAGGAAAGCTATATTCCTTTGCATAGATACGAAAAAGCAGGGAATTTTTTAAACCCATTAGTGCCGATCCCTATGGATTGTAAAGAAAAGTACGAGAGTTCTTTAATAAAAGCTAGGCGAAGAATCGGCAGAGCAGTAGGAACGATGCAAGAAACAGAAAGAAATTTGTCCTTTGCAAAGATGTTCAAAGTCTTGGAAATGGACATGCCGGAGGAATTTAAAGAGATTGCAGACTTGCCTATAAAAAGATTGTGTTCATATTATTATGAGGCATTTCCTAATACAGTAGTCTTTGATAGAAAATACGAAGAAATAATCCATGGATTGACTGAAGAAGAATATTACCAAGGCCAAGAAAGTAAATTAATCAAAGCTGTAGAAAAAGGTTGTAATATAGTTTTTACTCACCAAAGATTACCGGAAGGAACGCCCCAAGTAGTCGTAGATGATCCTTGGGTTCTCTATAGAAAATTAATAAGATACATTAGAGACTTATACCCAATTGACATAGTTGTTGGAATAACTGGAAGTATTGGAAAAACTTCTACAAGTGATATGATAGCCGGAGTTCTAGAAAAGAAATACAGTACAAAGAGAAGCACTGCCAACGGAAATCTGCAAAAACACATAGGCAGAAATTTACAAGGATGGAATACAAAATTCCAAGCATATGTTCAGGAAGTAGGCGGTGGAAAACCAGGTGGCGCATCTGACAACTCAAAGATGTTCTATCCCAACGCTTGCGTCTTAACGAATATAGGGGTTTCTCATCTGAAATGGAATGGCACGAGAGAAAATATTTTGAAGAACAAATTGGGAATATGTGACGGAATGCAGCCAGATAGCCCACTATTTTTAAACATCGATAACGATATGATACAGACGGTGTTGCCATACAAAAACAGCATTACTTTTGCCATAGATGACAAGACTGCAGATTATGTAGCAGAGGATATAGTTGAAGAAAATCAAGAAATAAAGTTTACCATAGTGAGAAAAGGCGAAAGATTCCCAGTTGTCATAGGCATACCGGGAAGATTTAACGTCTATAATGGACTGGCGGCTTTTGCAGTTGGAGAATGGGCAAAGGTGAAAACAGAAGATATTATAGAAGCAATCGGTGAATACACCACAATGGGGATAAGACAAAAATTAATGACCATTGATGATAATTTTCTCTATGTGGATTGTTACAATGCGGCTCCGGATTCTATGAGAGGTGCAATCGAAACCTTGGGGAATATGGATAATGGAGGGCGCAGAATTGCAGTACTAGCCGATATGGCAGGCCTTGGTGAATTTGGAGCAAAAGCTCATCAGAACTTGGCACAGCAAATATTGGATAATAATATTGATATGGTAATTTGTTTTGGCGACGAAATAAGAATTACTGCTGGGTTGACACAGGAAGCGGGCATAGAGACATATTACTACGAGACAAGCCAAGAGGTATGTGAGAAGTTAAAAGAAGTCAAAAAGTCGGGAGATTCAATATTGTTTAAGGCTAGTTCATCTTTTGCACTAGAAAAAAATGTTGTCGATGTGGTTTACGGAACAGAGCTAGCAAAACTGAGAAAAAAATAAAAGTATAGATAACAAAAGATTAGGGGTATTTCGACAAAAAATACCCCCTAGTATATTGTGAAATATTGTATTATAATAATTCTTAACAAGTAAAAGTCTAAATTAGTTATTTTCAATAATTAGGAAACACCTAATGTCCAACGTATACCCAAATGATATTGTTAAAATTCTAAGAAAGGAAAGGCGTTTTTTTAATGCCGCATATTATCTTATGACAGAAAAAATAATGGAAGAAATCGGAGAAGAAGTTCAGGAGGAAACTACTGAACAGAAAAGAGAGCGTACCGTAGTGCCGGACAAAGAAGATAGACCGGAAGTGGAAGGAATTTTAGAGATAGCAGATGGTGGTTTTGGATTTTTAAGGTTCAACAACTTTTTGACTAGTGACAAAGACGTATATGTGTCGCCGTCGCAAATAAGAAGATTTAATCTAAAAACAGGAGATAAAATAAAGGGAATCTCAAGAAAACCCAATGAGGGCGAAAGGTTTGGAGCTTTGTTATATGTTGTTACCGTCAATGGTGACGAACCTGGAGTAGCAATTAGAAGACCGAACTTTGACGATTTGACTCCTATTTTTCCTAGGGAAAGATTTTTCCTTGAGGGAGAAAGCCGAGATTTGTCAATGAGATTGATTGACTTGGTTGCACCTATAGGAAAAGGTCAAAGAGGACTTATTGTAGCGCCTCCTAAAGCAGGTAAGACTATATTACTTAAAAAAATGGCTAACAGCATAGAAAAGAAATATCCAGAAGTAGAAATGATTGTTCTTTTGGTCGATGAAAGACCGGAAGAAGTTACAGATATGAAGAGGTCACTTGAAGGCGGAGGAGAAGTAATTTACTCGACATTTGACGAATTGCCTCAGCATCACGTCAAGGTAGCGGAGATGGTACTTGCCAGAGCCCAAAGGTTGGTAGAGCATGGAAAAGACGTTGTGATTTTACTAGACAGCATTACAAGACTTGCCAGAGCATATAACTTGGTCGTGCCATCATCAGGGAGAACTCTTTCAGGAGGACTTGATCCAGGAGCTTTGCATAAGCCAAAGAAATTCTTTGGAGCAGCAAGAAAAATGGAAGAAGGCGGCAGCATTACAATCCTAGCTACTGCTCTTGTAGAAACAGGAAGTAGAATGGATGATGTTATATTTGAGGAATTTAAGGGTACAGGTAATATGGAATTACATTTGGATAGGAAACTATCAGAAAAACGTATTTTCCCAGCAATAAACCTAAATAAATCAGGAACGCGAAGAGAAGACTTGTTAATGTCACCAGAAGAAATTGAAGCTATATGGGCTATGAGAAGAGCAATGTCAGGTGGTTCGACACAAGATGTTACAGAAACTATAATAGACAATTTGGCTCACACAAAGACAAACAAGGATTTTATTCAAATTATAAAGAAAGTAATAATGGACGAATAAGAAAAAGAGGTAGAAATGGATTTTAGTAAAATATTTTTAAAAAATGCATGTCCAACAGCAGTTGGAGGTCAAGCCGTTATGGAAGGGATAATGATGCGTGGAATGGATAGATGCGCAGTTGCAATTAGACTTCCTGATGGCAGAATCCATATGAAAACAGAAGGGCTGCCAAAGCCAAGCAAATGGATGAAGTGGCCAATTATTAGAGGAGTTGTGGCATTTGTTTCATCTTTGGTACAAGGGACAAAGACTCTGATGTACTCGGCAGATGTTGTTGAAGACGGCTGGACAGAAGAAGACGGATACGAAAAAGACAAATTTGACGTTTGGATGGAAAAAAAGTTCGGGGAAAAAGGCGCATGGAACATTATGATTTATGTGGCTGTAGTTCTTGCACTGGCCCTTACGGTGGGATTATTTATTTTGCTACCAACGGTATTGGTCAATTGGCTTGACGCATACACAAAGAGTGATATTCTTTTGAACTTAATAGAGGGCGTTTTTAGAATAGTTCTGTTTGTTATATATATTGGCGCAGTTTCAAAGATGAAAGATATAAAAACTGTTTTTCAATATCATGGAGCAGAACACAAATGTATTCACTGTTTTGAAAACGGCTTAGAGCTAACACCGGAAAATGCACAAAAGTTTTATACTTTGCATCCTAGATGTGGAACTAGCTTTTTGATGTTTGTAATGGTAATCAGTTTGATTTTGTTTTCTCTATTGGGATGGCCAAATTTATTCTGGAGAATTACATCAAGGCTGCTACTTATACCAGTAATTGCAGGCCTTTCATATGAATTGTTAAAATGGGCTGGCAGAAGTGACAACTTTGTTGTCAAAGCTTTAAGTATGCCAGGACTATATTTGCAGAAACTAACAACAAAGACACCTGACAACTCACAACTGGAGGTTGCGATTGCAGCGATGAAAGCGGTTATGGTTCCGCCAGAAACACCATATTTTGAAGGAATTTGTGACCTTGAAGGCAATTTGGTTGAGGAAAGAATCATTGCTCGAAAGGAAAAAACAACGGAGGCGTAGGCAGAATGGGTTTGTGCGTAAAAGAATTATTAAAAATTGGCGAGAGAAGATTGTCGGAAAGTGGAATTGCTGATAGTGCAATTGATGTAAGGCTTCTATATTGCTTTATGATGAAGATAACTAGAACTCAACTTATCATGCAATACCAAAATTATTTGCAGGATTCTCTGTGCGATGAATTTTTCAGGCTTTTGGACATCAGATGTTCAGGCACGCCGGTGCAACACATTATAGGGACTCAAGAGTTTATGGGATTTGAGTTTAATGTAAATGATAAAGTGCTTATCCCAAGGCAGGATACTGAGACTTTGGTTGAAAAGGCAATTGAAATAATTAATGAAAAAGGTATAAAAGATGTTTTGGATCTTTGTGCTGGCAGTGGTGCAATAGGAATTTCTTTGTCAAAGCTATGCAAAAATGTTAATGTTACTTGTTCGGATATAAGCAGTGAGGCCATAGTGGTTGCCAAGGAAAATGGCAAAAAGCTTGGTTGCTCCAACAAAATAAAATTTATCTCTGGAGATTTGTATTCGCCGTTTAGTGGAAAGATAAAAAACAAAAGATTTGATATGATAATTTCAAATCCTCCATATATAAGAAGTGATGTTATAACTACTTTGCAGACGGAAGTCAAGGATCACGAACCTATGATGGCTCTTGACGGAGGTCAGGACGGGTTGGAATTTTATAGGCAGATAATCGCTGAAGCCTCTGGGTTTCTAACCAAAGAAGGTGTTTTGATAATGGAAATTGGCCACGATCAAATGGAGGCGGTTCACATTCTATTAGCTGAAACGGAAGCTTTTGAAAATATAGTGGGAATGCAGGATTTGGCTGGCAGAGATAGAATTGTTATGGGATCTTTGATTGATCAGAAAAAAAGAAAGAAAAAAAAGTAAATTTCAAGCAAAAAACACTTGTTTGTACCCTTGCGGTATGATATAGTATAAAAGCTGTATTAGAAACAGCAATAAATATGCAAAGGCAATGACCTGAGCAGGAAAGAGGCAAAGCATGAAGGAAGGAATCCATCCTGATTATAAGGAATGTAAAGTAACTTGCGCATGTGGAAATTCTTTTGTTACTAAGTCAACAAAAGAAGAACTAAGATTAGATGTTTGCTCAGCATGTCATCCGTTCTTTACAGGTCAACAAAAATTCATCAACCGTGGTGGACGAGTTGAGAAATTCAAGAACAAATACAATCTTGACTAATAATCAGAAATTAAACCGGAAGACTTATTCCGGTTTTTTTAATATAAAGGTAAATATTTCTTTTGTAACTGGGGAAATTATGGTAGAATAAACAGTTAGATAGAGTGAATAAGGAGAACAAATATGTTTGATAAATTAGATTTTATTCTCGAAAAATATGAAGAGCTTTCAATGATGGTTTCTGACCCTGAAATCATTAGCGATCAGCCAGTTTGGCAGAAGCATATTAAAGAGATGGGCGAAATGGAGCCGATTGTTAAGAAATATATAGAGTACAAAAAAGCTAAGGCTGATTTGTGTGACGCAAAAGAAATGGTTGACATGGAAACTGACGAGGAATTAAGGGATCTTGCCAAAGCTGAGGTCAACGAATTAGATGAGTTTATAGGTGAGTGTGAAGCGGAATTGAAAATCTTGCTACTTCCTAAGGACCCTAATGATGATAAAAATGTAATCTTAGAAGTAAGAGCAGGAACTGGTGGCGATGAGGCAGCACTTTTTGGTCAAGACCTTTTGAGAATGTATATGCGATATGCAGAAATAAACCGTTGGAAGGTTGAGGTCATCGATATTAATGATACTGAAATCGGCGGAATAAAGGAAGCTGTTATTTTGATAAAGGGTAAGGGCGCATATTCAAGATTAAAATATGAAAGCGGAGTACATAGGGTACAACGTGTTCCGGAAACTGAATCAAGTGGAAGAATTCATACTTCGGCAGCAACAGTAGCTGTTTTGCCGGAAATCGACGATGTGGCTGTGGACTTAAATCCAGCCGATGTAAGGGTTGATGTATACAGAGCCTCCGGTAATGGTGGACAGTGTGTAAACACTACAGATTCGGCAGTTAGGCTGACTCACGTGCCAACTGGATTGGTAGTAACCTGTCAAGACGAAAAGTCACAGATAAAAAACAAAGATAAGGCATTCAAAGTTTTGCGTTCAAGACTTTATGACCTTAAATTAAGGGAACAAAATGACGAAATCTCCAAGGTAAGAAAAGACCAAGTTGGTTCTGGAGATAGAAGTGAAAGAATAAGAACTTATAATTTCCCAGAGAGTAGGGTATCGGAGCATAGAATCAAATTGACTCTATACAAGTTGGACTCGATTTTGGATGGTAATTTAGATGAGATTATCGACGGTTTGATTACGAATGATCAGGCGGAGAAGATGAAGGCATTCTAATTTAGCTTGTCTTTTTTCCACTATGCGTTGTCACTCTCGCAGGTTCGTTTCTCATGTACCATATGTATACTGTGAGACTCATCCTGCTTCGGTTTTTAGCTTGTCTAATTCTTCCACAACGTTGTCGCCTTCAAGTTTCTGCAGTGCTCGCATACAATAGGTATGCTCTGCGCTTCGAACTTTTGGCTTCTAGTTGTGAATGAATTAT